>SUVZ01000409.1 GCA_015061765.1 Lentisphaerota bacterium | reverse complement strand
GGTTCCGATGGGGCTTACGCTCCGCGACGTCATCTTCGGCATCGGCGGCGGCATCCGCGACGGAGGAAAGTTCAAGGCCGTGCAGATGGGCGGCCCCTCCGGCGGCTGCATTCCCGAATCGCTTCTCGACACGCAGATCGACTACAAGGCGCTCGGCGCGACCGGCGCGATCATGGGTTCCGGCGGCATGGTGGTCATGGACGACCGCACGTGCATGGTGAACATGGCCCGGTTCTTTCTCGACTTCACTGCGAAGGAGAGCTGCGGGAAGTGCGTCCACTGCCGCATAGGCACGAAACGTCTCCACGAAATCCTGGTGCGCATCACCGAGGGCAAGGGGCGCGAAGGGGACGTTGAACTTCTCGAGGAGCTGTGCCTCGGAATCAAGGACGGTGCGCTTTGCGGCCTTGGGCAGACGGCGCCGAACCCGGTGCTCACGACGATCCGCTACTTCCGCAACGAATACGATGCGCACATCCGCGAGAGGCGCTGTCCGGCGCACGAATGCTCCGCGCTTCGCACGTATTCCATTGATGCCGACAGGTGCAGGGGCTGCACGCTCTGCGCGAGGAAGTGTCCGGTCGCGGCGATTTCCGGTTCGGTGAAGGAGCCCCATGCGATAGACGCCGCCAAGTGCATAAAGTGCGGCGCGTGCGCGTCCGTCTGCAGGTTTGGCGCAGTTATCGTTGGCTGAAAGGACGATGGTCATGGCAACAGTGAATTTGACGATTGACGGTGTTCAGGTTTCGGTCGAGGAGGGGACGACCATCCTCGCAGCCGCAGCAAAGGTCGGCATTGAGATCCCCAATCTCTGCTTCAGGGAGGAACTCAAGCCCTATGGCGCATGCGGAGTGTGCGTTGTCGAGGTGGAGAAGTGTCCGAAGCTTCTCCGCGCCTGCGCGACGAAGGCTACAGAGGGCATGGTCGTGCGCACCACGGGCGAACGTGCGTTGAAGGCGCGCAAACTGGCGCTCGATCTTCTCATGGGCGACCACGACGGAGACTGCATAGGCCCGTGCAAGCTCAACTGCCCTGCGCACACGGACTGCCAGAAGTACGTGAAGGAGATTGCCGAGGGACGCTTCGCCGACGCGGTGTCCACAATCATGGAGGTGTTCCCGCTTCCGGCGTCGATTGGAAGGGTCTGTCCCCATCCGTGCGAGACGGCCTGCCGCCGCAAGCACGTAGAGGCGCCGATCTCCATTGCGCATCTCAAGTATTTCGCCGCAGACCAGGTGCGCAAGGACGGCAATGCGCATCCGGTCGCCGTGGCTCCGTCCACCGGAAAGAAGGTCGGAATCGTCGGCGGCGGACCGGCTGGTCTTACAGCCGCGTTCAAGCTCGTCCAGAAGGGGCATGACGTAACGATCGTCGATCAGATGCCGGAAATGGGCGGCATGCTGCGCTACGGCATTCCGGAGTACCGTCTGCCGAAGGCTATCCTGAAGACCGAAACGGACGCAATTGCCGCATTGGGCGTGAAGTTCGTAAACAATTTCAAGATCGGACGCGATGAGACGTTCGAGTCGTTCCGTTCCCGGTTCGATGCGGTGATCGTTGCGAACGGCGCCTGGAAGTCCTCCGCGATGCGCGTGAAGGGCGAAGAGCTCAAGGGCGTGTGGGGCGGCATAGATTTTCTCCGTGTCGCAGTTGACGGCGGCAATCCCGAAATCGGGGACCGCGTCGCCATCGTCGGCGGCGGAAATACGGCAATGGACGCCTGCCGCACCGCGGTCCGCCTCGGCGCGAAGGATGTCTACATCGTCTACCGCCGCACCCGCAAGGAGATGCCGGCAGACGACATAGAGATCGTCGAGGCAGAGGAAGAGGGTGTCAAGTTCAAGTTCCTCTGCGCTCCGGACGAGATACTCGGCACGGACGGTCGTGTGAGCGGGATGCGTCTCCAGGTCATGGAGCTTGGCGAACCCGACGAGCGCGGCCGCCGCAGGCCTGTGCCGGTCGAGGGCAGATTCGAGGAGATTCAGCTCGACAGCGTCATCGCGGCCATCGGACAGAAGAACGATCCGGAAGGATTCGCAGATCTTCCGCAGACCAAGTGGGGGACGATTGCGGCGGACGTCCGCAACTTCGCCACGTCGATCCCCGGTGTGTTCGCCTGCGGCGACACCGTGAACGACGGTGCGGGAATCGCAATCGGCGCGATAGGACAGGCAAACGAGGCCGCTCTTGCAGTTGATGCGTATCTGAACGGCGGAGAATACCTTCCGGAGAAGCCTGTCATATCCGAACGCGAGGTTACGGACCGCGATTTCGCCGACCGTGAACGCATCGAGCGCGTCAAGATGCCGCACCGTTCGCCGGAGGAGCGCAGGAACGACTTCAAGGAGGTCAATCTCGGACTTTCGGTCGAGGCGGCGATGGTGGAGGCGAAGCGTTGTCTCGAGTGCGGCTGCCATGACTATGCGGACTGCCGCCTCATCCGCTACGCGAACCAGCTGCGCAGCGACACGAAGCGTCTGAAAGGCGAGTTCCATCCCGGTTTCACCGAGGCGGAGCTTGAGTGCATCGAGCGCAACCAGCGCAAGTGCATCGGATGCAACCTCTGCGTCCGGATCTGCGAAGAGAAGGCCGGCAAGGGCATTCTCGGACTTGTCGACCGCGGGTTCAAGACCGTCATAAAGCCGGAGTTCAACACTCCTGATGCGATAGCCGGCTGCAGGGACTGCCGCATGTGCGTCGATGCGTGCCCGACCGGTGCATTGCGATTCATTGATTAACGAAGTTGCGTACTCTGACATGGGGCTGTGGATCGTAAAGGTCTGCAGTTCCATGTGTGATCGGCATTCATGTAATTTTGGTGGCTTGTCTCAGTTTGTCAAGTAGAAAACACTCTGTAGCGTCGATCTCCGGTTTCACGATATTTCCTTTCTGTTTTCCGAATTTCAGCAGTTCAGAAAACGGTTGAAAAAAAAAAGATTTTGGTATATTTCTTGGCAGTGGACCACCACGTCAAGAAGTTGTGCAGCAGGTGCTGTGCCGACAGGTGGCCGGATAGCGGGGGTGTGGAAGATGACAGCAAAGAAACTTGCGGTGGGTTTCTGTCTCGCATGCGGTGCGGCCTTGTCCGTTGTCGCCGATGAAATTCCCTTCTGGGGGGATGCCGAGCCGCCTACAAATCGGCCTTGCGCATCAGCCCATACGGTTGCGCTGGTTTCTGGATTCGAGTCCAGAATATGTCATGAGGCCGATCTTGCATTGGTTAATTTCGACTCTAGACCCAGAGGCGCGACAATCGTAATCAGGTGAATCTAAAGAAAGGTAAAAGCACATGAAAAGGATACTCGCAATTGTTTTCGCAGGCGCCTCACTTGTGGCTGCGGCCCAGCCGGAGATTACGGATCTTGAAGTGTCGCAGAATTCAAGCCGCATGGTAACCATATCGTTCAGTCTCTCCGCAAACGCCATTGTGACGATGGACATCACGACGAACGGAGTGTCCATCGGCGCGGAAAACTACCAGACGCTGCGGGATCCCTATTCGACAAAAGACGCATTCCCGGCAAACAGGGCGGTCAAGGCCGGAAAGCACACATGGGTATGGCGTCCGTCGAAGGAATGGCCGGGACACCATTTCCACAACAGCGAGTTCAAGGTCCTGGTTCAGGCATGGAGCTTTGATTCGCCGCCCGACTACATGGTGATAGACTCCAATGTGCGAAGCAACGCGATGTTCTATGCCAAAGTCGAGGATCTGCCAGATGGCGGCTTGAAGGCTGCAATTCAGACAAATGAGGCCCAGCTTGCGGAACTGAAGAGCGATGTTTACCGCACAAGCAAGATTGTTTTCCGGAAAATCCCAGCGGCGGGGGTCAAATGGAGGATGGGATCACCGGAAACGGAGACATACCGCAATAGTAACGAGACT
>SUVZ01000408.1 GCA_015061765.1 Lentisphaerota bacterium | reverse complement strand
GAGCGGCCCGCCCAAGCCCTCAAGCATGAAGACCGTGTCCGGATGCTGTTCGCGGACGCGCCCTACGATCTTCACCCAGGCCGCCTCGGGAATCATGTAGCCCGCGTCGCACCGGAAGCCGTCAACGCCCTGTCTGCACCAGAACAGGAACACGCCGGCCATGTATTCGCACAGCCCTTCATGCGAATAGTCGAGTTCGACAAGATCCTCCCATACCACGCCCCATGCGCCGGGCGATACGAACTCGCCGTTCTCGCGGCGGCGGAACCATTCGGGATGGTGCGTCTGAAGAGTGCTCGCCCAGCCGGTGTGGTTCGCCGGAAGGTCGATGAAGAAACCGCCGCCGCGGGAATGCACGGCATCGATCAGTTCGCGGAACTGGTCCAACGGCGTTGCGGAGACGTCGAATTCCGCCATCGCGGGATCGACGGAGTGGAAATCGGTGGCGGCGAACGGGCATCCGTACTCGCCCATTACCGCATATGTGGTCGGCACGGGAAACGGCGGAAGCGTCTGCACGATTCGGAATCCCATGTGGTCCATGATATGCGGAAGACGCCGGATCACTTCACGGAACGACCCGAACTGGCGGGGGAACACCGTATATATCGAATTCGCCGAACGGGTCGCGGACGGAGCGACCTTCACATGGAAATTGCCGCCGTGAGGCCATTCAGGGGTCTGTGAACCTTCAGGGAAGAAACAGCACTTGCCGGAGAAGATGCCTATCCGGTCAAGATCCACCGCTGCGGAGAACTCGCCGGCGGCGGTCTCGACCATCGGCAAATCGTTCCAGTCGCCGCCGATGTTGGTGCGCAGAACCGCACGTCCCTTCCGGGGAGAGGACAGTCGCAGCGCAACCGAGAGCGTATCGCCCTTCCACTTCAGAAGATATTCGTCACAGCCAGGAATCTGTTTCATTCAAAACCGCCATCCTTGAAATCTCGGGCATACACATTCACCAGACCCCGAATAGAGCACCAATCTACCTGTCGGCTTTGTTGCGCCGGATGATGACAACGCTCACCGTGATCCAGATGGCCAGCATAAATGCCGACACCAGAAACACCGGCATCCATCCGACCGTGAACACGAGCGCGAACGCAAGTGCCACCCAAAGGTTCATTCCGGGCTCATGCAGAAGCTGCTTGCCGGCGAAGGATGCCGCCGCAATGGTTTTGTTGTCGGGATCGACCGTACGGAGCAGCAGGAGGCCCGTCGCGGTAACTCCGGTAGCCTGACCGAACTCCGCGATTCCGCGTTCGAACCACGCCTCCTTGAAGAGGCGAGGAGCGAAGTACATCACGGAGAACACGCACCACACAACACCGGCCACAGTCATGATGACAAGCGGAACCCAGTTCGCCGCGACGACAGAAAGCTCGATCGTCGCGACGGCGGAGAGAGCCAGATAGTCGAGCGCCGCTCCAGAGATGCGGTTCATCTGCTCCTTGTCGACAAGAAGATCGACATTGATCATCTTCGCGAAGAGTTGCAGCAGAACGCCGCCGAGCATGCAGAGCGGGAAAAGCGGAAATCCCTTGAACAGACGCGTCTTCGCATCCGGCAGACACGCAATCTCGAGCCCTCTGAGGGCTTCAAGTATCCCATAGCCAACAAGCACCGCGATTCCGATGATTGCAATATGCCATGCAAGCGAGTCCACAGAGTCCGCAAGAACGGTCTGCTTACCGGCGGAGGGACGCTCCCCCCGCACATGGATTCCGCGGCGTTCGCTGACCGAACGCTTGCTGAACGGACGGACCGTCTTGATGTAGCCGCGCGCATACGCCCAGTTCACCAGACACATCCCGATGACTATTCCGCTTACCATGCCGATCGTGGCGACCGTATAGCCGAGCGCAATGCCGTCCGTCCAGTTGTGCGCCTTGAACGCCTCCTGCATTCCGCCGACGGTTCCGTGCCCACCTTCGAAGCCCATCTCAAGCAGGTTTCCAAACGCCGCAGGAACGTTGAAGGCCGGCGCAAGAAGGAATCCCGCCAGACCGACTCCGACCACGAACTGCCCCCAGACGACTATCTGTGCGAGAGTGAGCTGAGGAATCACCGAAACCGCAAGATTCCTGACTTTCGGCACCCCTCCGCCGAGAAAGAGCGTGGCGAATATCACGTTGATGAGAAATCCGGGCATGTTGCGCATCTCGTCCGTGACAACAACCGGGATGTGCTCGCGGAAGCACGATACGATCAAAAGACCGAGAAGACCCCCAACAATCGAACTCGGCAGGTACAGCCGCTGCAGGAGCGGAATCTGCACACGCAGGATCTTACCTGCAATCAGCAATACGGACAGTGCGGCGAAAATTACGACAGCGGTCATTTCGGAAGCTTCTCCAGGCTCTTTTCCAGTTCTGTATCATTGGGTATGTAATCGCACATGGAACCATCGTTGAACTTCTGGTAGGCCATCATGTCGAAATATCCGGTGCCTGTAAGACCGAAGAGGATCGTCTCTTCCTTGCCTTCAGCCTTGCAGCGCAGCGCCTCATCAATCGTCGCGCGGATTGCGTGGCTTGATTCGGGCGCTGGAAGTATGCCCTCCACCCTGGCAAACTGCTGGGCGGCGGCGAACACGCTCGTCTGCTCCACGGAACGCGCCTCCATCAGCCCCTGCGCGTATAGTTCGGAGAGGGTCGAACTCATGCCGTGGTATCTCAGCCCGCCGGCGTGGTTGGCGGACGGGATGAAGTCGTGTCCAAGCGTGTACATCTTCTGGAGGGGACAGGCCCTTCCTGTGTCGCAATAGTCGTATGCGTATCTGCCGCGGGTGAGAGACGGGCAGCTTGCAGGCTCCACGGCGATGAAGCGGCAGTCCGCCTCGCCACGGAGCTTCTCGCCCATGAACGGGGAGATGAGTCCGCCAAGGTTCGAGCCGCCGCCGGCGCAGCCGATGATTACGTCCGGCCTGACGCCCAGCCTGTCGAATGCGGACTTCGCCTCAAGGCCGATTATGGACTGGTGCAGAAGCACCTGCGAAAGGACGGAGCCGAGCACATAGCGGTAGCCTTCCTGCGAGGTGGCGGCCTCGACAGCCTCGGAAATGGCGCAACCGAGCGAACCCGTAGTGCCGGGATGGGCCTCGTTGATGGCGCGGCCCACAGCCGTCGTCATCGACGGGGACGGCGTCACCTTCGCGCCGTAGGTGCGCATGACCTCTCGGCGGAACGGCTTCTGTTCGTAGGAGCCCTTCACCATGTAGACCTGGCAGTCGAGCCCGAAGAATGAACACGCCATGGAAAGAGCCGTGCCCCACTGTCCGGCGCCGGTCTCGGTGGTGACGCCCTTAAGACCCTCCATCTTGGCATAGTACGCCTGAGCGACGGCGCTGTTCAGCTTGTGCGAACCGGACGTGTTGTTGCCCTCGAACTTGTAGTATATCCTTGCGGGCGTATCGAGCGCCTTTTCGAGAAAGTATGCGCGGACAAGCGGAGATGGACGGAACATCCTGTAGAACTTCTGCACCTCATCGGGAATCGGAATGTACGCAGTGGTGTCGTCAAGCTCCTGCTTCACAAGCTCTTTGCAGAAAACCTTCTCGAGCTCCGCCGCCGTGACAGGCTGACGCGTTTCGGGATTGAGAAGCGGCGCCGGCTTGATCTTCATGTCCGCCCGGACGTTGTACCAGGCTGACGGAAGCTCACCTTCCGTCAGATATGTCTTATATGGAACTGTACTCATGGTATGATAAACCTCAAAGGTCTATATATACCATTTTTCGCCTTAAATTTCAAGTATGGCTTACCTTGAACAGAAATTCCAAATAGTCCCCCGCGTCTCACTCCTGATGAAATTTTCGGTCTATCCCACCTGGCTCATAATGATAATTTGCGATATGGCCCGCGTTTTAGACAATAGCAAGCCTTCCGACAGGGAAC
>SUVZ01000407.1 GCA_015061765.1 Lentisphaerota bacterium | reverse complement strand
CGGAAGCTCTACGCAGTAGGCTTTTGAAAACACTCCTTCGTCCTTCTGCCGCCATACGTCGCGCACCCTGAATGCACCTTCAAGGCCTATGTCGGAAAAATTGAGGTCAATCCTTTTCGTCAACGGATAGAGATTGACGATTCCAACGGCGAAATCTCCATTGGAGAGCGGACGTTTCCATATCTCATGCGAATCCGTCCGCACAATTCGTTGCGCGGGTTTTCCAAGCGTATCCTGATTAATGGCGATTATCTCGCGGTTCTTGATGAGGGACATTGTGAAATCGTCAAGCTTCCACAGATCGCATCCTAACAGCAATGGTGCGCACATCAACGACCATAGAGAGACATGCGTGTACTGTTCGTTCGGGGTGAGATAGGTTGGGTGGACAGTTCCGAAAGACCGTTGGAGACCAATGAGCATCATGTCAGGATCGCCCCAATAGCCAGGTTCTGCCTCTGTCCATGAATCATATTCACCGGTCGCGCCTTCAATTGAGTCTCGCATCCACATCCAGCAGTCCTTCATGTCGCTTCCCGTGCGGAAGAGGTTTCCTCCGACCTTGCGTCCCCATTTCTTGACATTTGGAAATCCCATTTCGCAGAGTGAATACACTATATCGCGATTCTGGGCGGCAAGTTGTTTGCCCATCTTGAGATAGGGCTTCGCATAGTCCTCATCAGTGGGTTTGCGTCCTTTCGTATCGGTTGCAAAAATCTTGTTGTAGCTGCACCAATCGTATTTGATGTAGTCGAATCCCCACTTAGCGTACATGGCGGCATCCTGAGCTTCGTGGTCAAGGCTGCCTTCGCACTCACCGCATGTGAGCGGTCCTGGACTGGAATATATGCCGGCTTTTAGCCCGAGGCTGTGGCAATAGTCCGTAAATGCCTTCATGTCGGTGAATCCACGGTTGGGCAATATTGTTCCATCCTTTGCGCGTGCTGGACCCTGAACGTCTGAACGGGTCTTTGATCGGTCGTTGCCGGAGTTGTTCATCTGCCACCAATCATCGAGATTGACGTACGCCCATCCATAGTCTGCAAGACCTGTCTCGTCAAGTGCTCGAGCCGCTTCCATTGCATCTTTCTGGGTAAGCGTCCAGCAGCAGTAGTTCCAGCTGTTCCAACCCATCGGGGGTGTGAGTGCGAGCGTGTCGCCTACGCACAGCGTGATTGTGGCAGATGCTTTCCCGCATTCGTTTTCTGCCGTTACGGTTACGGGGTAGCGTCCTTTCATCTGTGGCGCTGTGCCTCTCAGAACGCCTTTTCTTTCATCGAACGTCACTCCGTTCGGCAGGTTTTCGGCAGTGAATTTCATTGGACGTTTCCCGCTCACAGGCACGCGGAAGATGACTTCGTGTCCAGGACGCACTCCCCACACATTTGCTCCATTGAACTGCGGCTTGGGATTTTCAGGCGGCGTAAGGATGCCAATCTGCTTGGAGAGTTCCGTTACGTTCAGACATTCAAGTGTTGCTCCGGCTTCGTGTGTAAAACGTGCGTCGAGCCAGTCTGCATTGCCGCCCACATACGACAGCCAGCCGATTGGAGAGGTGGTTTCCAGGATAACTTCGTATGCTCCAGCAAGATCTACATGCACGTCTTTCGTGCTATCACGGTCACGTATTGTGCCGGAGTCGTATGCAATCCTGCCATCTGCCCATACACGGAAACGCGCACCGATGTAGTGGTGTTTCCATGTGTTCGCCTTCTGGCTGTCGGAGTCAAGACCTATGCGGGCATCAAAAGCCGTTACCTTGCCGTTGAACCGGAAGGCGACAGCACTTTCCGCATGAGCGCCGAATCCTCTCAGGGAAGTCGCTTTGTTCCGTCCGGCGACGAGTGGATTGCCGTCTACGCTGGTTTTTGCCCGTACCTTTTTGCCAAGTCCACATGTAGCGGATGCGAGGTCGAACTCATCTACGTACCTTACACCTGCTGTTGGTTCGACTGGGACGCTTGAACATCCGCACATCAGCTGAAATATGGATATAAGCGACGCACAGAACATCGCTGTGTATTTCGTGAATGTTTTCATTGTTTATTTTCCTTGTTTTTTTTATATCGTCTGCGTAATCCATAAGGTTACCGGTCGAACTCGAGCAGACGGACGGTTTCAGGCGGAATTGTCGCATAGACCACACTATCCTTAAACGACCACTCGCCGCCTGCGACAAGTTCCTTTGCCGCTTTTGCGTCTCCGGAAAGGGTGAGTCGGACGGTTTGCTCTTTTGCCGAAGTGTTGAATACGGTGACATGCCTGTCGCCGAACTGTTCGACGAAGACGTTCGGGTTGTCCGAGGAAAGAAGCGTGTTCACGGCCCGCCATCCTGCTTCTGATATCTTCTTGCAAAGTGGTACGTACTTCTTGAAAAGGGGTCTGTCCCTATTGTAGAGTTCGGGAGAATAGAAGTAGTGGCCTTGAGAGGCGTTTGGGCTGAAGAAGCATGCGAAAATTCCGTAGGCGAGTGATCTCTGCATGTATTTCTCGATCATCTCCGGGGTGAATCTGGAGAAATCTGTGTTCATGAGAAAACAGTATGGTTTGCCACCGTTCATGGCTCTGCGGTAGAGCATTTCTGAATCGGGTGCCGGTTTCCATTTTCCGGTCTTGCGGTCTATCCAGTTTATCTCCTGTCCGCCATAGTCGCTGTACATCACCAGCCAAGGCCAGCGCACCGGCATGCCGTTGCCCATGAGCAGACGGCCAATGGCATGGCAGCGGTCTGCTGTCTCACGGACGTATTCATACATCATGAGGGGTTTTGCTATGCCTGGCCTTTTTGAAATTTTGCCGAAAACGAGCGGTGTTTTAGAATAGGCGAAATGCTCCCTGCAGAAGTCCATCTGTGCCGTGAGATAGCCCTCCACAGAGTCTATGTATTCGCCGTCAACCCCTTGGGGAAAATTGCCCGCATAGCGTTTCTCCCACGATTCATGCGGAAACTTGAAATCATAGTCTCCGCCTGGGATTGAAGGAAGTGCGCAGAGGTTCCATACTGCGCCTTTGCACCATGGCATATCCTGAACAGAGCCGACAACGCATCCGGTCTCGTCCCGAAAAGCAGAGCGCCGCCATGCCAATGCCGCCTTGTCTCCATTCGCTGCGAGCCTATCAGCTTCCATGAGGCAATCCGCAAGACTGTATGTGCTTTCCTTTTTGGGCATTTTCAGCCACCATGTGGATGGTTCTGTATAATGGAATGTAAGTATGTTGTGCGCATCATCCCAGTCCGTCTCGTTGTCGCCTTCCTTCACGCTGAAACCGAAGTCCTCCCAGCCTTGCACCTTGCTTATCTTTCTGAACGCCATCCAGAGTCCGTGGTTTTTGATCCGGACTTTGAACATTTCGGGAAACAGTTTCTGATATGCGGCTAGTGCGCCACGGAAATCTTGCCCAGCGGGGAATTCAAATCTTACAAACCGGAAATGTGCCGTAGGTTTCTCTTTTGTGAATCCGAGGTCGAATGCGATGAACAGCTGCCGCAGCGGTCCGTGCGCCGTTGCCCTGAAGAACGCCGGCGCAGAGGCGTCCGTGCCGAGTGCCTCTCCGCGGCCATCGACGGTTATTGCTCCAAATGGCCAGCGTGAAAGTTCGCCCAAGCCTGCGTCGTGCGATATCGTCGAGCGGCACTGTCCATTGCTTGCGGAATCCGGCACTTCCATTGAGGTGCGCGGATCTTCATGCCACGTCAACGGACCTTTATCTCCTGCAGGTACCGCATACACAAGTGTAACGGCACGGTCTTCGCCAGAGAGTTCTTTCACAGTGACGTCAAAGAGTGTGGCTCCGTCATCCATTGGCGTCCTTTTGACGTCAAGCTTTATGTTCTCTGTGCTGCCGCCTTCCGGAATGGATATGAATCCGCGTGGTGTTTTTGCGTCGCGAACGATGAAACCGGGTTTTG
>SUVZ01000406.1 GCA_015061765.1 Lentisphaerota bacterium | reverse complement strand
TGCCTGAAGCGACGGTTCCTGACACGACAGTCAAATTAATGGATATTAATGTGGCAGAGGGGGAATCAAAAGCCTTTTCCGGAAATGTGCAGACTCTTACCGTGAAAGGCGATGGCGTTGTGGAACTGGAAACGGGGACGCTGTCGGTTGTGGACATTTCATCTTTCGGCGGGTCTTTACGTGTCGGGACGGGGGCGACGCTTGAACTTTCCGGTCCGGCGCCATATGCCGTACCGTCTCTTGTGGAGCAGGGCAGAATCCTTCATCTTGATGCGACGTCCGGAGTTGTGACGGAGACGAACCAGGAGACGAAGGCTGTTTCAGTGAAGGAATGGAAGTCCCTTTTGGCAGACGGCTGGAGCGCAATGCCGGGGCCTGTGGGCACATTGGCGACAACAAATCTTCCCGTTTTGATTCAGCGTGACCTGATGGCTAATGACATTCTGTTCATGAAGAACAAAAGCTATATGATGTTCTGCAAGGATGGGGTCGCCAAGAGTCTTGATGGCATCCAGTCTGCATTCTGGGTGATAGGTTCGCAGGAGGGCGGTGGATACCTGTTTGGCGGCGGTGCCGCGGATGGTATCGGATGGCATCGCGGAGGGGACGGGAATGGCAGTTATGCCGCAGATCCCCTGTTCCGTGGGGCGGCGATGGATTCCGTCGAATTCGGAACATGGCGGATAAACGGGAATCTGATCGAGGCCCCTCGTTCGACGGGTCTGTCCGGTGGTTACGACATTCTGTCTTTTGTGATGCAGTCGGGTGGAAGTCCGGTTCCAAATGCGGACGGTCTGGCGTATGATGGACGCTACACCTCGGGATTAGAAGGTTATTATAGTTCTCGTCTCGGCAATCAGCGGCTTGGCGAGTTGATTGTGTACAATCGTATGCTATCCCCCTCCGAAGTGGCAGGAACCGAAGCGTATCTTCAGCAGAAATGGGGGTTCTCGCGGGGATCGGATGAGAATGCGGCGACGGTGGTTCTGGACGCCGGAGCAACTTTGAACTGTGTAGCTCCGCAGTATGTGGATACGCTTCTTGGAACAGGTGATGTCATTGGCGATGTAGCTGTGCGCAATCTGGTGGCGGATTGGGAGATGGATGGGTTTTCTGTGTCTGGCACGCTTTCGGTCGCTGAAAACGCCACGGTTGAGCTCAAGAATCTACCCCGTTGCATTGAGAACGGATGTGAGATTGTAATTGTGCGCTCCGCAGACGAAATTTCAGGACAGGCGAATCTGCGGAACGCAGAGATCATCGGGGAGACTCCGTCGCGGAAGCTCAAGATCAAAGTGAAAGTAGGGGATGGCAAGGTGTCGGTCAAGTTCATGCCGGAAGGTTTCTGGATGATTCTCCGCTGATTGCCGCAAAGGGGGATGCTGTGTTGATTGGAAGAATGCTGGTGTTTGGAATCACGGCGCTTGCGGCTGCTGTCGCTTTTGCGGACGACTATTCTGTCAGGGCGATGGTGAGGCAGATGGCCAGTAGATGGCTTAACGGAGGTGAGTCGGTTGGTGACAGGGTCTTTTCCGATAATTTTTCGGACGAGGCTAAAACACGGGAACGCTGGACTTTCCGCGGCGACGTGAGGATTGGGAGAGATGCTGAGGGCATATCTTCCGCTAGCTTCCGACCGCGTCAGGGCGGCTTCACTGACATGATCCAGAAAGAGTCAGAATATATCCATGTAAAAGAGGGGTCTATTCTCGCCATCTATTGGCGAGCGCGGGCCGGGAAAGGAGGAAACGCCCCTGCGTTGCGTATTGATGCTTTTGACAAGAATCGCAGGCATCTGATGGCTCACGGGGAGCGGTCGGTGACGGATCCCACCGAACCGATGCTTTTTACGCGCAATATGCTTTTGGCCACAGAGCGGTTGCCGAAGGAGACGAAGTTTCTGAAGCTACACTTCTACATGGGACCGGCGGAAAGCAACGGAAACGTGTTTGGCGAAGTCGCAGACGTCTTTGTGGTTGATCTCAAGTCGGAGGCGGACGCCGAGGCGGCAAAGCGTCCCAACAGCAGGATTGAGTATGAAAAGGCGGAAAGGGGTGCGCTTCTGGTCAATGTGTCGGATGATGTGTCCGGTACGTTCCCTGTGATGCCGGAATCCTCGTCGTTGCCGGGAAATGCTGGCGATACGCTCCGCGTCCGCGATTGCGCGGGCGAGACCGTGCGCGCGACTGCGATTCTCCGTTCGAAGTGCGCAAGAAAGGGTGTGCGCGTGGAGTTCTCTGATCTGAAGAGTGGTACGTTCGGGATGGGCGGTGTCATCCCTGCGTCTGCGCTTTCCGTAAAGACAGTGAAAGTGCATTATCAGTGCTATGGAACCCCCGACATGTTCATTGCGACCGGAGAGGGGCAGCAGCTTGTGCCGGAACTGCTGCTCAATGATGACGACCTCGTTCGCCTTGATCACGACAAAAGGCATAACCTTGTGAAGTTTGCGTATCCGGACGGAGAAAGGCATGTTGATGTGAACGAAATCCCTCCGTCGAAATGGGGGGCAGTGCTTTCTGCGAAGGACCGTCCCATAAAGGATGCGGATACGCTTCAGCCCTTTGAACTGGAGGAGGGGATGTGCAAGCAGATCATTTTGTTCATCAACATCCCCAACGGCGTGAAGCCCGGAGTCTACGGGGGAAAGATGCGCTTTCTCAATCATGAAGGAATCCTGGCCGAAAACGCGATATCTCTTGAGGTGTTGCCGTTTGATCTGCCAGTCAAGGCGGAGACCGTGTATTCACTCGATTGCGAATACACCATGGGTCTGTACAGCTGGGGTGAACTTCTGCCGGAAGGTGCGGACGTACCCTTTTCGATATTGAAAAAGTCCCGGGAACAGTTGCTTAACACCCTTAAGATACTGGTCTCGTACGGCATAACGAGTCCCATCCTGACATGGCATGCCCGTACAATCTACAATGAGACTGTCTTTCGGCGGCATCTTGAAGTCGCCAGGGATGCTGGATTGAACGGCACGTTGTATCTTGGAGAGTCCGATAACATCGGGAACTCCACCGATCCTGATGCGCTTAAGAAGCTGAAGGAGAACATTCGCTTGGCCAAACGCATCGCAAAGGAGTATGGATTCGATGATGTGTACTTCTATGGATTCGACGAAGCTCAGAACGAAAGGCTTGTCTCGCAGCGGACCGCTTGGAATGCGGTGCATGAGGCAGGGGGCAAGGTTATTGTGAGCGGATATCTCGGCCATTTTGAGAAGGTCGGCGACCTTCTGGATATTTGCGTTTACGCCGCAGAGCCGGAGACGGCGAATCCTGCGGCATGGCATGCGAACGGGAAAAAGATCTGGAAGTACGCAACGCCGCAGACCGGACCTGAGGACCCGAATCTCTACAGGCGCGCATATGGTTTGCCTCTTTGGAGAATGGGATTCGATGGCGCCTGCACCTACTGCTTCTGTGGTGATACGGACTGCTGGGATGACCTGGCGGGGACAAAGCGCAGAAACGCCGCCAAATCCTCAGGGTCGGCGTACAGGGCACAGGCCGCTGGCTATCTCACCGTTGATGGTGCCGTAGAGACGCTTCCCCTGGTGGGGCTTGCCGATGCAATGAAGGATGTGCGCTACATGAGCCTTTTCCGTAAACTCCTGCGCGAAAAACCGAACGCCGCAGCGCAGAGCTGGTATGATTCAATCGATTTCAGGGAGGCCGACCTAGGACAGTTGCGCAAAAAGACGGTCGACTGGATCCTGAAACTCACTTCCCAAGACGGCAAGTCCGATTGCGGTGAATTGCGTACGGATTTGTAAAATGTTATACTTCCTGTCTTTAAGAAAGAAGGAAGACGAATGGATATCAAAGGTTTGACCGTCGCTCAGGTTGAAGAGAGCCGTCGTCTGCACGGATCGAATCTGCTTACTCAGGTTCCGCCGCAGCCATT
>SUVZ01000405.1 GCA_015061765.1 Lentisphaerota bacterium | reverse complement strand
ACCTGTTGATAAAAAATGCCCTGTTCGCGGTTTCTGTATTTCAATTGCTTGCGCTTAATGCCGGATATGAGTTGTATGTTGCCGATTCTTGTTCGCCTTTTTCCGCCGATGGAAAATATAATGAATATGCTTATGTAGGCTATGACTGGTCCGAGTCGTTTTTGGTGTTGGATCGGGAAAACAGCGTTACAAACGGACTCTTTGAGCCGGTAGGTAAGCCGTTTTCGGATTTGAAGACGCAAGGGGGCGTGTTTACGGACGGGGACAATCTATGCGTAGCCGTCCTTGCGCCATGTTCGGAACAGCAGATTCCGACCGCAGGAGACGGCGCAGGCGTTGCCATATCCGCAGATGGTCGGACATTGTTGGTTGCGGAATGTAATCTTCATGGGAAATGCACTGTTTCGCGTATCGGAGAGGACGGAGTGCGGACTCCGCTGACGAAGTCCGGCGTAAAGGCAGGCGTCTCCTCGGGCAAGCATTCGTTTGGAGTTGAGCTCGTCATTCCTTTTGACGTTATAGGATGTAAACCCTGGAGGCAGGGTTGTGTGTGGCGGTGCAACATCTATCGCACAGGGCCCAGTTGCGGAGGAATGAGTTCATGGGCTCCTGTTCAGGGAGATATATTCAATCCAGATCGTTTCGGACGCATTGTCTTCGGTTCTCGCAAAAGTGGAGGAGAAGTTATGCTTCCGGAGAACAAGGGGAAAAATATATTCCTTTGGATGGGTGAGCGCTGGGGCGGCAATCTGTCGGGGAAGCCTCCTTTGGATGAAAAGGAAACAGGAAAGATTCTGCTTGCCGGACCTCAAGGTGGTCGGGCTGTAGGGCATTTCCGTGTTTCAAATCTTACCGATCACCCTGCTATATATTCATTGAAGATGGAGAACTTCAAGCAAAACGTGTTTGCAAAAAGGGTGAGATTTCGGGAAGTGGGGAATGTGGAGCTGAAGGGTGGGCCTACAGTTCCAGATCCCATCTTCGATTTGCCGAACGGGTCCGTTTTGCGTATTCCGCCACAATCCACCGCAATGGTTTGGGTGGATGTGGATACGGAAGGAATGAACTCAGGGGTTCATAAGGCAAAGCTTGTGCTTGTGCCAGGATACTCCAAGTTTGAGGTCAAGACGATGGAATTGGAACTGAAGGTCGGAAAGGCAAATATTCGTGAAATTGACATGCCTTGCTGGACATATGGTTTGCGCAGTGCTGAATCTTTCCGGCGACTCAAGGATTATAAATTTAATGTGAGCGGCATGATAACACCGTGGTTCATGCCGAAATGTGGTGCGGACGGTAGGCGTGACTGGTCTGAATTTGATAATGTCATTGCCGCCATGCTGGAAAGTGGGATTCAAGCGGATGAAGTTCGCATTCTTGTGTACACCTTGTTTCCGAGATGGCAAAATCCCCGTAAGTTCCCTAAATGTGAAAAGGAGATTGTTGATGGTATGCGGGCAGGGATTGAATATGCGCAGAAGCGGTATGGCATAGGGTTGGATCGTATATGGCTTTCAACGGTGGATGAACCTCATGGGGATCCGGATGATCCCCAGACGACAGCATCGCACGCTTTTTACGGTGCCCGTCTTGCCAAGAAGATACATCCAGAACTCAAGTCCTGGACAAATCCGTACAAAGCAGAAGAAGTGCAGTATCTGTCACGTTATCTGGAAGAGTTCGATGCGCTGACGCCTTTCTTGCCGGTTGTCAATAAGTATGATTCTCAGGCATCCGAACGTTATGTGAAAAGCGGCAAGGATGTGTGGAGTTACACGATTTATCTTAAGCAGAACCGGCCGGTACAGTACCGCGGCATATCATGGAAAAACTTTGAGTATGGATTTGAAGGGCCGGCGACCTTTTATACCTTGTACCACATGTCAGGCGACGGGTTCAATTCGTATGACGAGAAAGGGAGCCCGGATTACGGAGTGCTGTACTCAGATAAGCGAACGGGTGAGGTGATTGTATCCCTTCGTCTTGAGGCATGGTATCAGGGGCATATCGAACAGCGGCTTTTGAAATGGTGCCGGAACCGTATTTCAAAAATGGCAGACAATCAGAAAGCGGAGCGTTGCAGGCATCGGCTGAAAGGCTTGGTGAAGCGGGCTGTTGCGCCACGTCCAAATTTTGATCTGATATCCCGGGAACTTCTTGATTTCTCGGATGAACTGGCGGAATGACGTATTAGATGGAGAAAATCCAGATGAATGCGGTGCTAAAAAGGTTTGTATGTGCAACCATGTTGGTTTCGTGCGGAATGGCCGATGGAGCTGTGCGTCCCGCGCCTGAATACTTGAAACGTGCGACGGTGTATCAGATAGTGTTGCGCAACTTTACGCGTGACGGTAACTTTAAGTCTGCCATGGAGATGCTTGATCATGTGCGATCTATCGGTGTGGATGTGGTGTATCTGTGCCCGTTCGTGGAAATGGATCGCGACATGGATGAAACCGGCTGGAGCAAACGCCAGAAGGCGAGCGGTTATCATACGCCGAAAAATCCCTATCGGATCTCGAACTATGACAAGATCGACCCCGAGTACGGGAAAGACGCAGACTTCAAGGCTTTCAATGATCGTGCGCATGCACTTGGAATGAAAGTGTATATGGATCTTGTATATCTTCACTGCGGTCCGAACAATGTTATGAAGGATATGTTTCCCGATGCTTTTCAGAGGAATGCGGATGGAACCGTCCGGACCACATACTGGCATTTCCCGTTTGTCAATTTTGAATCCAAAGGCGTACGCAGGTATCTTATCGATTCGATGCTTCACTGGATCGATCTTGGTTGTGACGGTTTCCGCTGCGACGTGGGCGATTCCGTGCCGATCGATTTCTGGGTTGAGGCGGTCACGGCGTGTCAGAAGGTGAAACCTGATCTGGTGATGATTAACGAAGGAGTCAAGGCCGAATGGCTTGAAAAGGCGTTTGATGCCTGCTATGCTTGGCCTTGGAGCTTCTCAATCCGCAATTTTCTTACGCCGACCCTTCCGGGGCAGGTGAACGCGAAGGACAAAACGCTTGACCAAAAAATGCAGGGTGTTCGCGATTACGAGAGTAAAATTCCGAAGGACGCCCTGATGTTTTGTTTCATGGACAACCACGATACGGCCGCTGACGACGAGGAAAACCGTTTCGACCGGGTCAATCCCGTGGAAGCCGGCAATGCGGCATTCGTGCTTATGATTTTACGGCGCGGCCTACCGCTCATTTTCAACGGAAACGAGATTGCCGACAATTCGCTCAACACGTTCTTCGCTCCGGTTGAGGATATTGGCCGTGCGCGTAAAACTGTGGATTGGGCACGTGCATTGCAACCTGCCGGACAAAAACGACTCGCGCTCATCAGAAGGCTTGTCCGCCTCCGCCGCGATGATCCGGTGTTTTACGACGGTGTACATGAATGGATCGTGAACGGTGAAAAGAAGAATGTTGCGGCATTCGTGAGGAGTAACGCAGACAAGGCTGTATTTGTGGCGGCAAATCTGCATCCGACGGACACTTCATTTATTCCTGAAGGCGTGAGATTGGATCCGGCGCAGAGCCCGATCCTTTCCGAGGATGTCAAGATTGATGCGGACGGGAACGTGCGATTCGGTCCATATGGCTTTATTGTCCAGAGAGTTTCGCGCTGTCCTAAGGTACAGTTGTAGAGAAGTAGATGTTTTAACGAGAGGTATAAAAGCTCATAGTGCTGAATTTGGGATTGGGGTTTGGATGGTGTCGGTTGGCATAATGTATGGCCGAAGAAAAGCGGTTGTGGTATCATACCTGATTCTTACTTGTGAAGGAAAAGGAGTTGAGAAATGATATACGGTTTATTGATTCATCTTGGACGCAATATGTGGGATCCGCCTGCGGATCATTTGCGCTTCGATGAAACGGTTTGGCGCGAGATTACGGAAAAG
>SUVZ01000404.1 GCA_015061765.1 Lentisphaerota bacterium | reverse complement strand
GGGTCACGGGATTCGATTTTGAGCCTTCTCCGGATTCTTCGGCGCTGATTGTGCGCCCCAAGGATGGTGATGAGGTCTGGGAATGCAATGCGGACGGAACTCCGTCGATTGTTGTTCGGAGAAATGCTGATGGGGGATGCGAATTCTTTTCGTCGAAGGTTGATGTCTCTGCCGAGATGTGGGCGAAAATAGCCAAGAGAGCGGGCGCCCATCTGTATCATGATAGACCTGGTGACGCAGCGGTGTTTGCCAGTGATGGTTTTGTGGCTGTTCAGGCTCACAAAGATGGTCGTTACCGTCTTCAAATGCCGGGAGTTGGAGATGTGAAGGATGTTCCGACTGGTAACAAGGTCGGTAGTGGCAGAAGCATTGACATTGACCTGCGCATGGGCGAGGTTCGTCTGCTTGAACAATTGAAGATGCCATGATCCTTTCATTCTCAGCGATATTGCTTGCGGCCTCTTTGGTGGCACCAGACACAAACGAGTTTCGCCTGGACGAGGGAACTGGTCCGTATGTGTTCCTCGACTCCCATAGGCATGATCTACGTCCAGGCCTGCGTATTTCTAGCCGTGTGAAGTTTGATGTCTCCGCTAATGAAAAAGGCTCCATGACTATCGTCCAGAAGGGGGATTACTCCAAATCTGGATGCTACGCTCAGCGTGTGGATCCAAAGATAGAAGGCTCGCGCATCAGCTTCTTTGTCAATACTGGTGATGGAATCGAGCCGCGCGTGTCGTCCTCCGAACCTGTTGAGGCTGGACGCTGGTATGATGTTGATGCCGGTTGGGATGGTACGAACGCATGGCTGACGGTCGACGGTAAGACATTCAGGAAAAATAAGACCGGCTCAATCAACCCGATTCCATGTGCGGGCGGGCTTAAAGTTGGATTGGGCTTTATTCGCGGAGCCATAAGCAGGTTCTCCATCCGCGGGCCAGAATGTATCAGTCCTTTGAATTTGTCGATCAGTGCCGGGATGAGGATTTCCTGCAACGTAAAGTTCCTTTCTGAACCGCGCATGGGTAGTTGGACGATTGCGCACAAGAAGAGGGAATATTGGCTTCGCTATACCACAAACGGTGGAAAGAAGGGAAGGTTTGAGTTTTTTGTCTATCTTGACGGAGGATGGGAACCTTGTATTTCAAGTCCTTGCCGATTGGAGCTTGGGCGCTCATACGCTATCGAGGCCGGATGGGACGGAGAATTCAGTACTATTTCTGTCGATGGCGGGCGTGTTTACCGAGCTATGCGCGGTGGTCGTGCCAACCGTGATTCAGGAAAATTGGCGGTTGGATCGGATGGTGTGATTGAAGTGAATGACTTGTGTCTGCGCGGTGGAGACAGTGAGGCAGTCAAGATAGGGGAGTTCCGCACCAGAGAATTTATGCCACGCATCGGTAAACCGGTGCATTTGGTCGGTGTGTTGCGGAATCTGGGCATGTCTTTAAGTGGGTTTGAACTTGTGGCGACCGGAGACGGGGATGTAAAGGTGACGCCGTCACGCATACCGCTAGGAACTATTGCAGAAGCGTCGTCCGTTCCGCTTGAGTGGAAGGTTGATGCCGGTACGGCCGGAAGCGCTGCGCTTGTGTTTTCGCTTGTCCGCGGAAAAAAGAAGGTGGCAACTGTCTCAAAAACCGTTGTCTTTATGCCAGAAAAGGAGCCTGATATGTCGGCGGGTGCGTGGAATCCGCCGATCAAACCGGGCAGGACGTATTACATTGACTCTGCGATGGGACGGGATTCCGCCGATGGACTGTCTGATTCCACAGCTTGGCGCACATTTGGAAACCTTGCGAAAATCATTCTTGGTCCCGGTGAACGCGTGTTGCTCAAGCGTGGATGCGTGTTCAATGAGGAGCTTCACGTTATGGTACGCGGTTCGGCGGAGAATTGGGCTGAGATAGGGGCTTACGGCGAGGGTATGCGTCCACAGATACGCCGCAACCGTGATATAAACGAAAGGTGTGCTTTTCTTCTTGATCCGGAATACGTTGTTGTGCGGGATCTTGTGTTTTGCAATGCGGGAGTCGGATTCTCAGCGGTGCGGCGGAATGAAGGACGTGGACACATCCTTGTCGAACGATGTCTGTCGCATCACATCGAAGGTCTATATCGGTTTGACTCTCATGGTATCCCTGAATGGATGGGTGCGAAGGGCCCTACAGCCCCTGGGGCGATACGCTCCTATGGGATACACATAGGGCGCGCAAAAAACGCCGTTCTCCGGGATTGCGAAATGTACCAGTGTTCATCTGGTTTTGCGGTGTCTGGCAAGGATACGTTCGTGTCTCGCGTATTCTGTCATGACAATTATGCGCACAACACTTCGCCGCATCCGTTCAACACCGCAAGCCGCTCATGGATGACCGACTGTGTGTTCGATGCGTCGGGATGGCATGCGTCTGCGGGCACCATGGGAATAATGCTTTCTAGCAACAATGGTTTAGTGATTCGAGGATGTCATTTTCTTAATCAACCCGATTCAGGGTCTCCGGATCAGGGCGGAATTGACTTTGAGAACGACGGAGAGAACTGTCTGATTGAGGAATGTACGTTTCGCAATAATGCTGGGGCCGCAATAGAGGTGCTAGGTTTGGTCTCGCCGCAGACCCGTAATGTCCACATACGCCGTTGCCGTTTCGATCGCAACAATACTTCACGGAAGAACGGTCCGTCTGAGATTCAGGTCTGGGGGGAATCTGATGCGCCAAGAAGCGTTGCATGCTCGAATGGACTTATCGAGGACAATGGGTATGTGCTTGTTCCGGGTGTTGACTTTTATGTCAACAGATCTCCCTCATCAAACGATTGGAGCCTTGCTGGGAACCGCAGCTTTGATTTTCCCGAAGAACTCAATCGTGCATACCCATTTGAGGATCCTCCTGAGGTGTCTGTCTGTCCTGAGGTGTGGATTGATTCTTTTGAGGCGGCGCTTTTCGCAAATGTGGATGATCCAAGGGTTAAATTATCCTGGGAGCAGACGGAAGGTCCGGCAAACGTAAAATTCATCGACTCACATTCATTGAACACCAAGGCTCAATTTCCGGTCATTGGAGATTATCGTGTGCAATTGAAGGCGGACAACGGAAAACTCTGGCGGACGGATAGAACCGCGGTGCATGTGATTCCAAAAGGCGATCGCACGTTCAAGGTATGGGACTTCTCGAAGAACCTTGATTCCCAGGGGTGGAAGTCTGAAAACACTGGAGTTGAATATAGGTTTATTCCTAATGAGAAATCAATCTGGTCTTCAAAATCATATCCGGTCTACATGGCATGTGGCGACTACCTTGTCGTGACGATGAATAATTCGTCTCAAGCTGGTATTTCAACTCCAGATGAGGTCAGTCTCGGCGTTACATGCAGTGACTCGAGAGTGAATGCTATGCGCATAAAGATGCAGAACCATACAAACTCCGGCAGAATGCGAATATGGTGGCAGTTAAATGAATCAGCTCCGGCATGGAGCAAGAGGAATTCTGTGGCGTTTGATGTGTATGCTATGGATTCCGATGACAGGGTATATGAGATTAAGATGCCTCCTTGTGGCCAGATCAAGCAGCTTCGCCTTTCGTTTTCGGCGGACGGGGAATGCGTTACCGGTACATGTCGCATAGATTATATATGGCTTGGCAAAATGTTTTGTGAGGTCGATGATTCTTCACTCGACGTTTCCGCCAAACTAAACGATTGAGTCGATTATTGGCTTATGTTAGTCTATCATTGCATTTATTCCCGTTTGAGCGTGATTCCTCCTGTTGGCGGCAAGATTTCGTCCGCACTGTAATCTTGTAAATCCTGTTAATCCTGTCGTAGGCTGCAAGCTAGTTGAGATTCTACTCGCAGTAGCTTTCCGAACTTATGTTTAGTTCTGGCCACGACGCAATGTGTTGCATTCACAATGAAATGGTGA
>SUVZ01000403.1 GCA_015061765.1 Lentisphaerota bacterium | reverse complement strand
GCCGTTGAAGAAGATGAATTCATAGAAGCTTCAATTGGCGCGAAAGATCCTGATGGTGACAAGATTAAATGGCATTGGACATTGATGGACGAGGCCTCGTTTTACGGGGAAGCAGGGTTAGGGCTTGCTATGACTCAAGGTATGGATGAGGCGATTGTCGTCGGGCAAGGATCAGACAAGGTGAAGGTTAAACTTCCCGGCGGTGGCAAGTATCGTCTTTATGCGTATTGCTTTGACGGCAGGGGCAACGCCGCGTACGCCAACTGGCCGCTTGTTGGCAAGGGGAAGAAGGCAAAAAAGTAAGTTGTTTCCGCGACTATGCCGTATCAGGCGGAATAATTTTTTTTTGTCTTGAAAAGAGTTTGAATGGTTGTTTATGTTTGCCAATTTTGAAATCAATAGCTGTTTTCAGTTGCTCCCTCCCCTGTCGCTTTATGTAGCTACCGCTAAGATGTAAAAAAGCTTGGTAGCGCGGAGTTTTCGTTTTTGATATTATAAGCGGCACAAGTCATGGCATTATGATCGAAATGCGAGCATGAACATCAATAATGCCAGAAAAAATACGGCATTGATTTCACATGCCGGAGCGGACATTTAAGAGAAAATCAAAATTGCCGGTAATCCGGCAGGAAAGGTAAAGCCATGAAGAAATACGTATGCAAAATCTGCGGGTATGTCTATGATCCCGCTAACAACAATAATGTGGCGTTTGAAGATCTGCCCGATGATTGGACTTGCCCGCTTTGCGGCGTAGGCAAGGATCAGTTCGAGGAAATGTGATCAAAGACCGAGAAAGGATTTTTGTCATGGAACTCAAGGGAAGCAAGACCGAGAAGAATCTCTGGCAGGCGTTCGCCGGCGAATCTCAGGCGCGCAACAAATATGATTATTTCGCTTCCAAGGCGAAGAAAGAGGGCTATGAACAGATTGCGGCCATCTTTCAGGAAACGGCGTTGAACGAAAAGGAGCACGCCAAACTCTGGTTTAAGGCACTTGATGGAATCGGTGACACCAAGGCAAACCTGCTTGCCGCGGCGGCGGGTGAGCACGAGGAATGGACCGAGATGTACAAGCGCATGTCCGAAGAGGCCAAGGAGGAGGGGTTTGAAGAACTTTCGATCCTTTTCGCCAAGGTCGCGGAAGTCGAAGCCCATCATGAAGCGCGTTACCGCAAGCTCGTTGACAACATCGAAAAGGGCGAAGTGTGGGTGCGCGTAGGAAAGAACCGTTGGCAATGCCGCAATTGCGGCGCAATCGTTGAGGGAGAGGCCGCTCCGGAAAAATGTCCGGTGTGCGCACATCCCAAGGCGTATTTCCAGCTGGAAGCCGATAACTACTGAAGCGGAAAGTCAGGTCCGACCTGAATTCCGGTGTTTTGCAGGGATGCCGCCGTGGTTATGGCGGCATCTCTGCTGTCTACAGGTCCGTTGGTCCTTGAGCATACGGATCATTCGGTCGGGGCTGAATGCGGGAAAGTTTCAACCCTCGTATTTGGAATCTCTGGAAAGTCTGTGCCGCAGGACGGGATTAGGTACTTTGTGGTAAAATACGCCTATTATATTATCATGAAGGTCGACCTATGGAAGATTAAGCAGCATGAAGATGAAAAGAACAGTCCTGATTGCAGGCGTTGCGGCGATGGCGCTGAACGTGCATGCCGTCGACACGGACGCCCGCAGGTCCGCCAGATGCGGCGGGCCGATCGCATTGGTCGGTCCAAAGGGCGGCGGTGCGCACGCTCCCGACGAAAACGCCAATGTTTCAAGCATTGACGAAATGCGGGATTATCTCGTGAAGTTCCTTCTGTAGGCGAAATGAAAGCAAAACAATTCTGGTATCCGCTCCCCGAGCGATTGATAGCTCAGCATCCCGCTGAACGACGCGGGACCGAGCGCATGATGGTCCTCCACCGAGACACCGGCGTGATCGAGCACCGGCACATCGCCGACATAGTCGAGTATCTCACCCCGAACGACCTGCTTGTCGTGAACGACACGAAGGTCTTTCCCGCCCGCCTCGTAGGCACATGGTCCGACACCCCTGGCGAGGTCGAGGTGCTCATGATCGCCGCCGCACCTGAATCCGAAACCGTTCGCGAACTTGTGTGGAACGTGATGATCGGATCCGGACGCAAGTGCCGCGAGGGGCAGACTGCGGTGTTCGGTCCAGACGGCGAGCTCAAGGCGCATCTCATCTCCAAGCTTGAAGGCATCGGCATGTGGAAGGTCCAGTTCGAGTGCGAAAGGCCGCTCATGGATCTTCTCGACGAATTCGGCCGTACGCCGGTGCCGCCCTATGTCCGCCGCGAGGGAACCCGCGAAGAGGAGCTTGCGGACCGCGAACGCTACCAGACGATCTACGCCAGGAACGTGGGTTCTGTGGCGGCTCCGACCGCTGGCCTCCACTTCACAGAGGAGATATTCGCCGCCCTTGAGGCGAAGGGTGTCAAGCGTTGCGCCGTCACGCTTCACGTCGGGCCAGGGACGTTCCGTCCGGTGAAGGTGGAGGACATCGAGGATCACCACATGGATTTCGAGGCGTTCACGGTTCCGCCGGAGACGGCCGAGGCGATCAATGCGTGCAAGGCGCGCGGCGGACGCGTCGTGTGCGTCGGGTCCACGACCGTGCGTACGCTTGAGACCGTCGCCTGCCGCGAGCGAGGCGAGGATGAACCGCTTGTCGCCCCCGGTTCCGGCGCATCGAACATCTTCATATATCCGCCGTACAGGTTCAAGGTGTGCGACGCGATGCTGACCAACTTCCATCTGCCGCAGTCCACTCTGCTGATGATGGTGTCCGCGCTTGCCGGACGCGAACGCATCCTCTGCGCATACGCATTTGCGGTACGCAAGGACTACCAGTTCTTCTCCTATGGCGATTGCATGCTGATAGTATGAAGATTGACGTGATAACGGTGTTCCCCGAGATGTTCCGGGGGTTCTTCGGAGAAAGCATCCTCAAGCGCGCCGCCGCGATGGGGGTTGCCGCGATACGCACCGTCGACCTTCGGGATTTCGCCACGGACCGACGTCGCACGGTTGACGACAAGCCGTATTCCGGCGGGCCGGGCATGCTCATGAAGCCGGAGGTGTGGTTCCAGGCGGTGGAGGCGTGCCTGGGGGACAGATCCGTGCCGGCTCGCGTCATAATGACGACGCCGACGGGCCGTCCGTACACTCAGCGCGTCGCGGAGAAGTTCTCGGCAGCGGAGCATCTCATCATCCTCTGCGGGCACTACGAGGGGATCGACGAACGGGTCAAGACTCTTGTCACGGACGAGGTGTCCATCGGGGATTTTGTCTTGACGGGAGGCGAGATACCTGCAGCGGCGATCGTCGATTCCGTGGTGCGTCTCCTTCCCGGAGTGCTCGGCGGCGGTGTCGAGGCGACGGCAAGAGAGAGTTTCGGTTCGGAGGGACTTCTGGAGGCTCCTCAGTACACGCGGCCGCCGGAGTACCGGGGACTGAAGGTCCCTGAAGTGCTGATAAGCGGCGACCATGCCAGGACGGAGGGCTGGCGCAGGCGTCAGGCGTTCGATCTTACGAGCAGGAACCGCCCGGATATCATTGCAATGGGCGGCACTTATGCTGTATGACGATTTGCCATTGCAAACGGCGGTATGCTATAATTCGCCCAAATTTTGGGAGCAAATTAAATGAGTGAAATCAGTTTTGAGCCGCCGCGCGGCATGCGGGACTTCTATCCCGAAGACATGGCGTGGCGAAACAGGGTGTTCGATGCGTTCCGTGCCGCTGGAGAGGCTGCAGGGTTCGTCCCGTATGACGCATGCGTTGTCGAAAGCTACGAACTTCTTGCGCGCAAGGCCGGAGAAGAGGTTGGCGAGCAGATTTACCATTTCAACGACAAGAGCGACCGACACCTCGCACTTCGCGCGGAGATGACGCCCACGCTCGCGCGCAT
>SUVZ01000402.1 GCA_015061765.1 Lentisphaerota bacterium | reverse complement strand
ATTCTCGCGTAATGATGAGTAATTACCACATTGAGAATTCGGTTCGGAATAATTCTCGAACAAACCCGGATAATCATAATATTGAGAATTGCATTCGGACGAATTCTCAACTCGCTTACAGCCTACGACAAGATTAACAGGATTTACAAGATTTAGGTGCGGACGAAATCACATCCTTGATAACCAAGCCAAGTGCATACAAGGGGATGGATTTCACGAGTCCGTCCACTGAATAGTTTTTCAAAGACGACTTCACCGAGAACAGCGGTGCAAACTCCCTGCTATAGACTTGAAGACTTTTTGCCTTCGTGTTCGTTGCGGATTTAACTTCTAAGCGCAATGTTATATCATATATAAGCAATTTCAAAACAACCCAAATCACATTTTCCTGACGAATATCCCCATGTCCAATCACATTTTCCTGACGAATGCATTTATGAACCTCCCCTGAAATCCTCACTGGCACACCATTCCCCGTTCTCCATTCCCCAGTTCCCAATTGGGTATTGGCATTGTTCCCAACCCACTTACAGCCTACGACAGGATTTACAAGATTACTGTGCGGACGAAATCTTGCCACCGACGGAGCAAATTCTGACGTGAATAAAGACAACCCTCAAATCGCCCAACATGCCCCTTAATCAAGACCTTTTGAAGGGCCTGTCCCCACAAGAACCAACAGAAATCATTCAATTAACCAAATATCCACCCATTCTTTTTAACTTATCTCATCTTCTTGAAGGGTGTGTCCCTTGATTTTCCCACGGATTTTCATTTTGCCTTGCTCCCCTTAAGGTATTTTCTGAGGTTTCCGTAGAGCCACGGACGCGTCTCGGGGTTGCGCTGGAGTATACGGCAGTGAGAATAGGGTTCAAGCCTGGCATCGAACGGCACGCCCGCTTGAGTAAGGCCATTCGTAAGCGTTACGTAGTTCTGCGTGGCGACGATGCCGTCCATCCTGACAGACTCCGGCGGCGCTTCTTTCGAGCCGACGAGCTTCCAGAACTCCGCATAGGTCTCGGCCGAACCGTTCTTCGTACGCTTGAACGTTCCGCTCGTCTTGACGCTACCGGTATCACCGTACAGGCAGATCGTCGGCGGACACTTCGCGTTCAGCAGCGAGACCGGAGAGTATTTCGTGAGCCGTTCGCCTGTCACCCGGAAATCCTCCTTCCCGAACCGTCCGCCGGCCAGGACGCAAAGCAGCCCATACCAGTTCTTGAACGAACCCTTCTGCCAATCAAGCCCAGCCACTATGAACTCGGGGCTTGCGATATCGCTCGGACCGCAGTCGCTGAACACGCAGGCGACGGGAATCGAGTGCTTGAGACCCAAGCCGAGGACGGATGGATTCGCACCGTCGTACGCATAGAGAAGCGAGAGATGACCGCCCGCAGAATTGCCGCCGATTGCGATGCGCGGAACGGATATCCCCACCGCCTTCGCCACCCTGGGAAGATGCGATACCATCGCATCGATATCCGCAAGCATTTCCGCGAAAGTGTGAATTTCCCCGTTTTTGGGATTGCAGAGCACATAATTCATCGACGCTACCGCAAAACCCTGTTCGGCCATCTCAGCGAACAGCTTGACGTACCGCCCCGCCTTGCTGCCGCGCTTCCACGCGCCGCCGTGCACAAAAAGGAAGAACGGGGCGTCGCGATCTATTTCGCCGACATTCCCGGGCAAATAGAGGTCGTACGTCTGCGCGGAATTCACATCCTTTGTCCCCTTGCCCAACTGCCGTCCGCCGTACTGAAGGTCATTGCACACGTACGCCTTCGAGCACCCTGGAATCTTCGCGGCGTTGAGTCGAATCGGCGACATGGACGCATCTCCGGCGGAAGCAGAGGTGCCGGGGAGCGCAAAGGCGGCAGAACTAGCCATTGCCGCAACCGCGAAAAATACAGACATCGCGGCGGCATTTCGGACTATTGATTTAACTGACGACATTGTCTGTTCTCCCTTCACTTCAAAAGAAGGTTTTTCGCAAACTCTTTCACCGTTTTCCCCGACGCCTTGGCCTTGGCTTCGAATGCGGCGTATTCTTCTGCCGTAACATCGATGGATATTGAGCAGGCGCCCGGGATTCGGGCAAAATCGGCGAAAATCCTCTCCTTCATCGATTCATCAACGCCCATCGCCTTCAGAACGCCCCATGCCATCATGCAGTTGCCCTTGTACGCCATGTGAACCCCGTCCTTTGTGAGCTTGTTGCCGCCCGTTTTGTCGGTTTTGCGTATTTCCGCAAGCTGTGTCTGCATCGCGGCGTTGAGATCGGCAAGACGGAGATTGCGGCGCGCCGCCTCGGCGCGAAGCCAATCATTGTAGGCCGCGAGCTTTTTGTTCTCCTTCGCCTCGGGATCCTCGGTGATCATCGTCGCGGTAAACACAATCACCTTGATACCTGCCGCCGCGCATCTGTCGAAAATATCGCTGACGAGAGTTTTGTATTTCTTCAGCGGAACGCCTGTCCCTTTCTTGTCATGCCACACATCGTTGACCCCGCAGGAGAACGTCATCCACTGCGGCTTTTTGGAAATCACATCGCGGTCAAGGCGTTCGTTCATCTGGACGGATTTGTGTCCGCCGATGCCTGCAGGGATCTTCTTTGCGGACACACCGCAGATCTCAAGACCCTTCATCACAAGATTCACGTAACCGGCTGGATACTTGTTTCCCTGATTCGTGATTGAATCGCCCAGGAACGCGATAGCATCACCGTTCTTTATGCAGATCTCGGCATTGGCGGCGCCAGCAAGAACCGCGGCAAGCATGGCAGACATCAACTTTTTCATAACAGTCTTTCCTTTATCCTTTTCTTTGCAGTATATTATACACCATCAAAATGACCGTAGCCTGGAGTTTACCCGTTTTTTAGGGACGGCGATTCGCACCCTCAATCGTTAAGTTCCATTTCGGGATATGCCTTGCTGATAATCTTGCGCGGCACGCTCCTCCACCATTTGACCTCCGCCGGCTGAGAACGGAAGACCCGTCCCCACGAATCGGGAAGGTCTTTCACGATACCGATGCGGTAGTCCAAGAGATCCAAAGCCTCCTTCGTAAACGACTTTTTATCCATGCTGTCTCGGGCAAGGAGGAACCGGTGCGTACGGCGCGCGTGTTCGCAGATGAGACGGCGCAGTTCAACGCGCTTCAGCTCAACGTCCGTAAGACCGGGAGTTTTGGCGGCGCGGTCGATGATCGCGAGGTCTTCCGCGAACCATTTGTCGCAGTTTGCCGCCATGACCGTGTTGTAGAGGCGGGAATCGTCCGGGACCTGTTCGCGTTCAAGCGGCGGTTTCTTCTGCACTTCGTAGAGTCCCTTCTCCGTGCGCTCGCGAACACGGGTGAAATACTCACGCATTACCGGCGCCGCCGCACCGAACTGCGAAAGGAATTCGCGTTCCATGATCTCGAACGGCAGCTTCGGGTCGGCGGCGGTGCGGGCGATGACGTAGCTTTCGAAGTCCATCACGGAACGCGGCCAGCCGTCATAATCGCAGGCAAGCATTCCGTTCTTGAGATTCAGCATAAAATTGCTGTGGTAGAAACGCTCGTAACCGCGCGGAATGACGCTGCGGTAGCAGAGGTAGTTCGGGCGCAGCATGAAGTGCTTGAGTCCTGCACTCTTCCAGTCGCGGATAAACTGCGCATTATCATCCTCTTGACTCGGCACCATGCCGAAGATCATGTTGTCCGGATATTTGATCTTCAGCTTGCGAGGCGGGAAGCGGTAGGATTCGTAGATATAGGTGCACAGCTTCACGTCGGGACGGAGCGCTATCGCCTTTTCGGCGATGCGGTTCCAGAAATCGACATAACGGTCGGTTTTGTGCAGATTGAATGGTTCATCAGGAGTCAATGGGTAATCCAGCGCACAGCATGCCTTGCAGCGGCAGAATCCTTTTGCATCAGTC
>SUVZ01000401.1 GCA_015061765.1 Lentisphaerota bacterium | reverse complement strand
ATTCCCAGACGGTCTTTCCGTCCTTGGCGCGCATCGCCCTGACATTGCCCTCGACATCCTGGGCGATGATCATTCCGGCGGCAAAAACCATTTTGTTGTTGACGGAATTCTTCATCGGCCGCGACCAGATTACACTGCCGCTTTTCGCATCGAGCGCGACGACAGCGGCATTGCCGCAGCCTTCATCGTCGGACGTGCCGCAGAATACGCGTCCGCCCTCCACGACCGGAGCGCAGAAAAGAACCTTGCCAGGAAGCTTCGTCTCCCACTTCGCCCCCGCTGATGAAAGTTTCGCCTTTTCAGGTGCGCCGTATCGGATCACCGAATCGAGACGGCCGTTTTCGTCGGCGCGGACGGTGCGCAACGTCGCCGGGTGGTGCGCGATGCCGCCCATCCACGGAGGCGCGGAGCAGATAAGCGCAGTCTTGCCCTGACGCCGGAAATAGTTGACATGCACATGTCCATAGACAAAACCGGTGAAATTGCACGCCTTGGCGATATCGAAACGTTTGCCGCCTATGGTAAATCCCGTCGTTTTTAGCGATGCGTCTTTCTGGTTGGTAAGCATATGGTTGAAAAATACCACAGGCATCCCCTTGGGAAGCATCGCAAGGTCATTACGTACCCAGTCTGCCACTTCGTCCATCGTGTAGGACGGTTTATGATCCCCGTTAGGCATTGGCGTCACGACAAAATGAACGCCGCCCGCCTCAAACGAACGCCAGCAGGGTCCATAAAGCTGCTCAAAGCAAGTTTCACCGGCAGGCCCGGCAACCATGTCGTGGTTGCCCAGACAGTAAATGACGGGGCGTCCCATGGTGTGGGCGTTCATCGACAGCAGATGGGCTCGCATTCCGCGATAGCGGCATATGTCGCCGGTATGGACGATGAACGCCGCATTGTCCTCGTCGGCAACGCGCTTGACGTCCTCCATCCACTTCGTCTCATGCATGCCGCCGATTTCGGAATCCGCCAGATGCACGAAAGAACAGCCCTTCTTCGCGGACGGCTCCCAGGGGCTGAGCCAGAAATAGTACGATTTCGTAGCCGAGGAAACCGGATAGTAGAAATCGGCGCACTGATAGCCGGAAGGAACCGTGACCGAAACAAAGCGCGCACCCGGACGTTCCGGAATGGCGAACTCGCCCTTCTCGTCCGTGCGCACACACTGAAGTCCGTCGGTGACAATGACCCCTACGACCGGCCCGCCGTTTTTCGCAACCTTGCCCCGCAGGAAACGGCCCGCCGGTTTTGCGGCTGCCGAAAGGCCGCCCGCCGTTGCGGTCAACGCGGCGCAGGTTGCCGCCGATTTCAAGAAATCGCGTCTCTTCATTGCAGTATCTGTCTTTAAGATGATCTCAATCGTTCACTGTCAGACACACACGGAAGCCCCAAAGCCAGCTTCTCTGCGACCATGTGTCGTGATTACGCATCGCGGAGCGGCAGTCACTGGCCATTGACGTTATTCCGCCGCCTCTGAGAACACGTGCATTATACTTGTTCTCAGCTGGTTTTGACAACCATGCATCCTCCCTTGCCGGCCCAAAAGGTTCCACAACAGCATCGGCAGGATATGCGCCATACCAGTCAAGGCACCACTCCCAAGTATTGCCGTGCATATCATACAGACCATATGCATTGGGAAGGTACGAACCTACTCTCGCAGTTCCGTTGGTCAGACCAACCGTATGGAATACGGCAGCATCAGGATACGTATCACCTCCATTGAAATAACCGCCGTTGAACTTGAAGCGTCCAAGCTCCGCCACCTCTGTCGACTTATGGGTACTGGTAGCATAAAGCACGTTTTTCCCGCTGTTAAGGGAACTCGCCGTTCCGGCGCGGCATGCGAATTCCCACTGGGCTTCTGTCGGCAGATCAAACTTCAATCCTCCTGCAATTTTATTGCGCAAAGCCGAGAGAAATCCACTGCCGACCTCATGGGTACAATTGGTCGGCCATGTACCGCCTGCGCCTCCACTGGCACCGCGTATATCATCATATGACACCGTATCAACCGGACGGCTATCACGAAATTCCGCCAAAGAGAACTTGCTCGGCCAATTGTTCATTATCAACGCCCACTGCTTTTGCGTAATTTCAAAAACTCCGATCCAGAAGTCATTGGTAAACGTCACATCGTGCTGGGTTTCACGCCCTGATGTCATATCGACGCCATCCGCATCATACCTTCCGATCTCATTTTCCGGCGAACCCATCTTGAACGTCTTGCCTTTGGCGCACACCTTGCGCATGACAAGTTTGGTCGTCGCATATTCCTCTTTGTTGGTGACGCCCGTCCATACGATCACATCGTCAAGCGTTGTTGAAAATTCGGGGCCGACCTTCGCGAAATCGGTCTCGATGGTCCCCTTTTCGCCGTTCAGGAGCTGCGCACGCGTAACATCCTCGTACCCGCCGTTTTCAAGATCGTAGATCTTATAAAGGACTTGGTCTATGTTCGCCGCCGATTCGGAGACGGAAAGCTTCACCTTGAACTTTCCAATAGCTGCATTCGACGTCCCGAACGCCTTCACGGGATCTATCATGAACGACCCTACATGATCGCCTCTGATGCCGAATCTTTCGCCTGTTATCGCGTCTTCAAGGTTCGGACATTCCAGTTCCACGTCATCGTTGAAAACCTTCACGGAGATGTCGACCGGAGTTTTCGCGCCGACAATCTTGTACTCCACCTTCACGTCAGTGGACCACGGCCACTGCTGGCGCACAATCACCTGATCTATCACCGCCGCATTGAGCGATGCCGCCGTAAGAAACGTTCCAAAAAACACAGTACATTTCATTGTCATTCCTCGTTTTACCTGATGTGGAAGAAAAGTCCTTCTCCCCAGCCGCGCAGAAACGCGTCATAGGAGATGCCGTCTGCGGTTCCCGAAACGGAAACATTGTCTCCGCGCGCGATCGACCCGACCGCAAACCATCCCTGCGCACCGCCAAGCCCGGTATCCATGTCCGCCGGCTCCTCCCCGTTCAGCGCGACCTTCACCGACGTCATTCCGTGCGGGACGGGAAGGACCGCCCGGTACTTGACCTTGCTCCACGACGCATTCCCGGCGGAAGTAATGCAGCGGGTGGTTCCCTCGGCTTCGGACGAAAGGCCCTGTATCAGACCAAGCTTCGCCGTGCGCACCGTACCGTCGTCGAAGGAAAGAGTGAGACTGTACACGTTCTCGGTACGTTCGGACACGGCAGGAGGCAGCGTCAGCTCGAAATCCCCTGATCCGGAAATGGAATACGTCTTTGCATACTCCGCACCGGCCACTTCAAGAGTCGCGCCGGTCGCGCCCTTCGGAAACTCGACGGGGAGAAGGATCGTGCTGTTGGTCGCCGTATTCCAGAACGAACTCGTTTCAGGACGCAGAAACACAAACACGGTGTTGCTGGACTTTTCCACGACTTCGGCATGCACTGTCACAGCGCAAACTGTCGCCGCAAACACAAATAGAATATTCCTCATTGCACCACATCAACTTTCTGTTTTACCCGACGTCCTGCATGATACCAAAATCATTTTTTTTTTCAACTGCAAAAAGTCAACTGGGCCGTAAACAATGAAACACGAAGCATCATTCCACCGGTTGTTTCTTTTCTATTTATAGGGGCAATTTATTTCACGTTGAGGACAACGCACCCTCCAAACTGCACCAGATGATCGCCCCAACCACACACCCTTTCAATGAGACTGAGAAACAATGAGAACATGGTTTGGACTAATTCTCAGGCAAATGACTATCGAGTGATGATGCGACTACACAAAATCCTGCCGCCGATGAAATTGATTTTAATGGAAATCAAGTATAAATCCCAAAATCAACAAATATACCCCTCCCCCATAAATCAAACTCTTTTCTGGATTCCTTCCCAATTATTCAAAATCTCGACTTGATATATAGGGGGGGGG
>SUVZ01000400.1 GCA_015061765.1 Lentisphaerota bacterium | reverse complement strand
CATCGCGCACGAGACCGTACTTGCGCTCCAGCCGCACCTCGCATACTCCGGACTGGTCGATCTGCCCCTTCTGCACGGCGCTTTCCGGCGGAATGGTGCAATCCTTCCCCGAGAACACCTCGAGAAGACCGGAATTCCTGCGCACGAGAAATCCCGGCTTCGTGAAGGCGTGGCAGCCGGCCTCCTCAAAGAGCTTCGCCCAGGCTTTTGCGCTGCGCGTCGGCACACCCGCGAAGACAGCCTTCGCGCCGCACGGCAGATCCTTCGTGACGAATGCGGCGGTTCCGTCGTCGATCCAGCGCTGGGACACCTTCGCCGCCGGATCGTCGGCATAGACTCTCGGACCCTCCCTGTATCCGGCGGGGGCCTGCCAGAACCGGTAGATTCCCCCGACGTCGTTTTTGGCGTCCACAGGCAACGGCTCCCGACGGAACTTCAGCGAGATTCCGGTGAGCTCCGTCATCGCTTCGGACGAAAAACCGTTATCACCCTGGATTCCCGGCGCGAAATTCCAGATGGCGCAGACTCCTTTTTTGTGCGTCCTGGCGATCAGCCTACTCCGCATGGAATCGGAAACGTGGAATGCGTTGAGGAACACCACGGCCTTGTAGTCGCGCGTCGAGGAAGCGTAATCCTCCGGCGAAAGCAGGTCATACGCATAGCCGCAGAAGTTGAGCGTCTGCAGGGGATACACCACGAGGTTGTCGGCCGTCCTGGATGACGGCCAGTATGCCGGATGTCCATCCCGCCAGACCTCATCCGCATCCAGCACCACGGCTACGTCGGCCGACTTCTCGGGCGGCGAGGCGAAAAGCCGCTCCCACGCCTTCACGCCGGCGGCGACCGGCTCGAGCGTTTCGGGACAGTCGGTCCAAAGCGTCTTGGTGTTGATGTTTGTGTAGGCGTTGAATGCCACAATGTGGTAGCCCGAACCGTACATGAACGAATTGGCCACGATCTTGGAATACGTCGCGCGCGTCTCGGCGGGGGTCTTGCAGCTCCAATGGGCCATGCTCTGCCCGTGCCGGTAGCAGATATGCGTGCGGATGTCGCCTTCGATGGTGGACAGTTTGCCGTACCTGTGGCAGAGACTGTGGAGATGACGGTGAAGACCGTCCGTCAGATTGTAGCCGCGCGTCGTCGCGAACAGCATGTCCACGTAAGGCGATGCGAGAATCTCCTCGCATCTGGCCGTCGACCCCTCGGGGTTGTAGGAAAGGACCACGTATCCGTGGTACGCTCCCGACAGCCTTCCGGGAAGCGAGGTCTTCACGGCCTTGCAGAGATGGAGGATGTAATCGGAGAACTCGCGGTGGTAGCAGTCATAATAGTCGTCGACCATCCTGTCGGAGGGAAGAGACCGGTCACGGATGAATCCGCCCCACCCCTGGCGTTCGACCTTGCCGGGGACCTTGGCGGACGCAAGCGTCACGTCATCCCGGCCCCACGCGGTCTGCAGCCCGGCATCGGTCCTGTACTTGTCGGCAAGGTAGCGGCGGAACGCGCGCGTCATCGCCACGCCCGTGTCCGGCATGGAATAGCATCCCGCCGGCATCCCGTCGCCCGAACCGCCGAAGGCCGTCCACACCCCGACCACGCGGCGTCCCCACGGGCGTGAGCGTATGTATTTGGCGAACTCCCCGATGATATGCGCACCGCGCTCGCGGTAAAGCTTCGACGCGAACGAAGGCGCGGGTTTGGTGCACCAGTAGTTGTAGATGTTCTGCTCCTTGCTGGGGACCGCAAACCCTGCGCATTCGTCCGGATGCTCCCTGGCCCAGGCGGCATCGTAGACGCCGCTTCCGTACGAGAAGAAGAAATACGCCTCTGGATAGGCCTTGATCATCTCCATCATCTGTTGATCGAGGATATCGAAATCGTAGGTGCCGTCCTTGAGCCGGAATCGGTTGATTCCCTCCACCGAAATGAACTTCACCCCGGCCTTGCGCATATTGGCGAGATCCTTTCTCCGCCAGGAGCTGTCGGAAAGCTCGACGTGCATGTCGATGACCGGCGCATACGCCTTCCCGTCGATTTCGATGCCGGGGATATCGCCGGAATACACGATTCTGGCGTTCGGATTCTCGTTGCCGGCGGCGACGGACGATCTTTCGAGCCGTTGACGCTCACGTTCCGTCCAGCCGCGGTAGCGGTCGAGCTCCTCTCCGATGCAGAAGCACTCCGGCATATTCCCCCACCGGCTCCACGGCGGACAGAACACGTCGCCCACCTCGATCGCGGCGGGCCAGGCGGAATCGTCGTACCCCGGGGTGTACCAGCCGTCCCGCTCGCCGGAAACGGCCCTGAAGGTCGCCGGGGAGGAATAGAGATCCTTTCGTGAACCGTCCGCGAAAACGATCTCGCCGCGCATGATCATGGCCCGGCACGTCGCCGCGGATCTGCTGTCGTTGAGTTTCACGGCGATTACGTTCACGCCCGGCTTGATTTTCCCCGTAAGATCGATCTCAGACGCCTTGATGTGCCCGAAAAACTTCCTGCACGGAGGCCAGATGGAGCCTTCCGCCTTCACACCGTTGAAATAGATGTCTCCGCCCTTTTCCAGATTGTAGCGGACATATGCCTTTTTGACCGGCTTGTCTGCGGTGAACGAACACCGCAGCCAGGCGTTGGTCGCCGGCTTGTCCGCCGGGCCGCAATAAACCCACTTGGCCAGAGAGGTAAACCTGTCGCATTCCCCCGAAACGGCTTCGGCGCGTCTTTCGCATCCCGTAAGGGTCGCGCATGACGCAATGGCCGCAAAAAGAATTCCCGATCCGAAAAATTTCATTGTCACTCCTTTTCTTCCTTTTCTGTTCAACGCACGGTAATGGTCATCCCGTAGGGCACAAGAAGCACCTTGCCGTCACGGACCTTCAGTCTTCTGCGCTCGGTACCCTCGCCGGAAACCGTCCATGCGGCGAGATTCTCAAGCCCGTCCACGTCCGAAAAGACGGATGCGAGCTCGAAGGGATCCGACGACTTCACGTAGTTGCCGATCTCAAGCGTTCCGAACGCGGCGAAGCTGAAATTCACGATTTCGCCGGCGCCGGCCGATGCGTCGACGTAAAGCGACGAAATCACGTGACTTCCGTCACCGACGAGCTTCGCCCCGGCGGCGACCGATACCTGCCCTAGATTTTCGAACTGCGTTTCATCCGAAGGAACGGACGTGTCGATCAGCCAGCCCGCGCTCTCCTTCTGGACAGGGGCGGATTTCGCCCAGGTCCCCGCAGTCCCGTCGCTCATCCATTCATACTGGCCGTCGGATCCGTCACCCCCGCCGATCACGCCGTTTCCGTCGACGACCTCATGGAGCTTCCTCCAGAAAATCCCGTCACGGCTTCCTTCCAGAACGAATGTCCCCGGCCGCCATTGCCGACCGTAATCGCTGGATGTCATGATATCGTAGGATACGATCCTGTTGGCGTTTTCAGGCAGGCGCATGACGAACGACAGCCAGGTCCCGGGGGACGACACCGCGAAGCTTCTGGGAACGGCGCTCGCTCCGTCGCCGCCGTAAAAGATCTCGACGGAAGGCTGGCTGGTGGACGCCCATCCGTTGAAGAGCACCGCGAAATCGCGGAAGTCGGAAGGAGAGTACCACGTGTTCTTGTACCATCCGGGCCGGCCGAACGACACCTCTCCCGGTGCGAGCGAGCGGTAATCGCCCTCGCACCACACCCACGTGTTGCTGGAGCGCGGAACCGGCTCGGTGCGTACAGGATTGAAGAACTGCTGCACTCCGTTCTCGTCGAAAAGGGCGAGCTCCACGGCGTTGAGCCCGTCGCCCCCGCCCGTGACGCGCTTGACCGCTTCGGGCGACCAATACGTGCGAACGTCGGCGAAGAGCGACGGCCTGTTCGTGAGAAGATACATCAAGAGCATGCAGACGCCGTTGAGCGAATCGTTCTCCGTCGCCACCACGTACGGCGCGCGTATGCCGTTCCAG
>SUVZ01000013.1 GCA_015061765.1 Lentisphaerota bacterium | reverse complement strand
CCATTCACGAGACAAAGTGCAATACGTTCCTGGTTTGACATCGTGCTGCTCAACACCGTTGAGTTTCATGACCGTCTTTGCGCTCCATGACGGAATTCGCAGACGGAGCGAAACTTCACCAACGTTTTCGGTATGGCTAACAATACGCACCTTCGATGAACGAGGATAAAGCGAATACATATCAAAGGCAACAGTGCGCCCATTGGCAAGCTTGCCTTTCGCTAAAGCTGACGCATAGAAATTAAACTCCACCGCATCACCTTTCGTCCTGAAAATCTTGTTGAGAAAGCACAGAAATCCTCGAGGGCCGTTTGCTGTACAGCAGTCGGTATGCATATAGCAGTGATGCTGTCCGTGCCAGCGGTTACCAGAAAGCGGCGTATAACCGGCAAACTCCGAGCCATCCAATTTCATGGCGGCTAAATATGCGTTATAGAACGTGCGTTCAATCTGATCGGCCCATTTGGAATCGCCAGTGATATCGAGAAGCTTCTCACAGAAGCGCATCCACGTTGTCGTCACACAGGTTTCCTGAAGACGCTCGTAAGGCAGGTGCTGCTTGCGCGATCCGTGAAACCACGCTTCTGACGACGCGCATCCACCAGCAAGGTTAACCTCTTCGCGTACTATGTCCTCGGCTGTCTTCACCGCAGCATCAAGCAGATCGCGTCGCCCCGTCACCTCGAAATATTCAATCAACCCCTGGTAGCAGCTCATCATCTCATACGCCTTTGAGCGACCGTATTTGCAGACATACGACCACTCTCGGTTGCGGGTGTATCCTTTCTCGTTTCGGTCTGCTACAGACACTCCTTTGAGTGCGAGATCCAAAAGGCGAGGACCCTTCTCCGGCTCTGTCATCCCTTTGACGATGTAGGAAGCGAAATCAAGGTATCTGGCATCCTTTGTGCGGTTATAAAGCCACATCACAGGTTCGAGAATCGATGAACTGGCGTAGCCCGACCAGTTGCCCGTCTGCCAAAGCTCGCGTCCGCGGCGTCCGCCGGGGCCGATCTCGCCAATCAGGTAATCACACAGGCGGCGGCATGCGGCGAGCGTATTCTCGTCTTTCGTGGCGTCATAATAATGGAGCAGCCCAATCATGGTATACTTCATGCCCCACACGTCCCAACCTTCGCCGCAGCGCAGCTCATCGGGATAGTTTCCGATGTAGCCGCAGGGCTCCTGCGAAGACAGCATGCGGTCGATTCCGCGCCTGATTGATTCGTTCAGACGCAATGTTTTGGGCGTACCGCCATGCAGATACACAGAATACGGAACGGCGGAATGCATCCACTTGCCCCAGAACTCGGTCTGCCACCATCCTTTCGTCTCTGTCTTCTCCATGAAGGCCGCAGTGATGTAATCGGCATCCGTACCTGCGACATGGCGCTCGATCATGGCATCGAGCCGTCCACCAAGATATCCCTTGAGCCGGACATTGCCAAGCCCGGCAGATGAATCCAGAGCGGCAGCCATTGCAGAAGAAGCCACCGTGGCAACAGTCATCGTTACAGCAAAAAGTGTTTCAAGTCTGATTTTCATCTTCAATCCATTTCCTGTTTGAATTCAATGTCTACATTCTACTACAACAGCATCACTTCCGTCATTTACAATGAACTAGGATGCTTTTACCGTCAATGGGAAAAGCTCCTTGCAACCCGCACCGTCGAGCGCCACGACAATGCATTCGCCCGGCTTCTTCGCTGTGACGGTTCCGTCAGAGGCGATCCCGGCAACATCGCTGTGATAGGAGTAGAAATGGCTGTAGCGGTTTTGAGGATTGGGACGGCGCGTAATGCGAGATGCGTCGTATGTCCCCCAGGTCACGGGGCCGGCAATCCGCATGGTTTTGAAACCGAGCATTTCTCCAGGCCTCATCGAACGTCCCTTGAGATGAATCGTCCGGTCGCCGCCTCCACCAACGCGCGTCAGGTGAAGCATGCGCCTGTTCCTGTCTATCTGCACGGCATCGAACGTCTGCTCGAAGACCGTTCCCCGCTCCTTTACCGGTAGGTTCGGGCTCCACGGGCTTGAACCGTTGATGTAATCGCGGTACGCCGCATCGCACGGTTCCGTAATGTGCCACAATCCATCAAGACATGTCTGACGCTCTGCGTGCTCATGGCCCGTGATGTCACAGAGTATGCGTCCACGCGCCTTGGTGAAATCGAATGTCTTGCCGTCGATGGTGACTTTCCGCCGGTTCTGGTATGCTTCAAGCATCCGGCGCCACCCGACCATCGCCTTAAGACCCTTATCTTCACACGAGACAATCTCCGCAACCGGTATGTGCTGCATTACGACGGCGGTCCAGCCTGCAGGGATTCCCTTGAGCGCCTTTTCCGCCAGCCATGTAAGCTGAGGATCGCGGATTCCGTATTCGACGGCCCAGTACGTGCGGTCGGTCGCGATGCGATCCGACGAATCTGCCACTATGTAGCGAAGCCGCGCCGCAGGCTCGTCCACGTAATAGTAGCATGCCTCAGGATCGTCAGGGTTTGTGACCGCCCGTTTCCGGACTGCGTCCGTATCCATCAGGATATCGCGCGCACGGGTTCCGGAATAGGTGAAGCCTTCCTTCACCGCCATCGACTTTCGGATCGTAAAGTCATGGTTCCCTTTCGCCGGGAAGAATTCACCGCCAGCCCGCTCAATTGTACGAACCCACTTCTCCTGATAGTCGGCGATCGTACGGTCGATGGAATCCTTTCCTCCGAACGCCTCAACGTGGTCGCCGCCGCACAGGACCTTCTTCATTCCCGTCTCGGCCGTAAGGCGCGCAAGCAGACGTCCCGAAACGCAACGGTTTGACGGAACATGAAGATCGGTCAGGAACCAGAAGCCGTCGCAGCACGTCTTCTTGAGCCGGTTCACCTTTCTCGCCACATCCGCAAGATGGTCGCCGTAATAGGCGGGCAGCCCCTCTTCTGCCGCCCAGATACGCCAGGATGCGGTCGCCGCAGTAGCGGCTGTCGCAGACAAAAAAGACCGTCTCGTCAACATCGTTATTTATCCTTTCTGCCACGAAGGCCGTTGATAAGCACACGCTTGCGCGGTGTGTCACCGACATGCTTCAGCGTCTTCAGCGAATCGCCCGCATATTCGACATTCCAGCCGCGCCACTCGTTGAACGCATGATAGCACCAGTCCCATCCATACTCGTCGAAGAGCTCGATGCAGTCCTGAAGATAGCGATCCGCACCCTCCGCCCAGGCTATCGCCGAGAACTCTCCGACCATTATCTTCGCGTCATGGCGCTTCGAGAACGCGACGACAGGCTTGAGCCTCTCGCGGATCATCTCCTTGTTCCAGCCCTTCTTTTCGTTCGGCCACTTCTCCGGCGGACTCCAGCCGCCGATGACGCCCTGATGCGTGAAGTCTGACGGAATGTACATGTGCACCTGATAGATGACGTTTGACATCGCAAGCGGCGACATATATTCGTAGGCCGGAGCGGACGAGGAGCGGTTCGCCTCCATGACGATGGTCGTCACCGGGTCGATCCGGCGGATGGCCTCTGCCGCCATGCGTTGCGCGTCCCAGTAGGAATACGGGACTTCATGCTGATTCTGGTGCGGTTCGTTCAGAAGGTCGTAGCCGTAGATGACATCCTCATTTCCCTTGAAGCGGCGGGCTATCGTTTCCCAGCATTCAATGAAAAGGTCGAGGCACTTCCTGTCGGTGAACATGCGCATCTCCGCGTTATCTCGAACACTTCCTGGCGGCACGTGAAGGTCTACGCATATCTGCATCCCGTATTTTCGCGCCCACACGAGCACCTTTTCAAGAAGATCCAACCGCCCGTCCAACCATTTTACGTATTCGGGGAAGTCGAGGTTTCCGTCGATTATCTGGAAGTTGCGCGACATCTGATAGCGACCTATCGTTCCGCCCCAAGAGGCAAGAGTGCGGATGTCATCTTCCGTAGGGTCATACGCCAGCATCGCACCGCGAAGCTGAGGACGCTTCGTCACGAACTTTGGATAATGGACCTTGTAGTCCTGGTTATAGCGCGGAAATTCGTATAGTTTGTACGGTTCAACCTTGAACGATGCCGTATCGAATTCAACGAATCCCGAAACGTTCTGAAGGCCGATTGTCAGGTTGACGACACCGACTGGCGACGGACCCAGATCGGTGATAAGCTCCAAGGTCGTCCAGTCGAAGTTGCCGCCTCGATGTTCGGCTTGAGGCCACTTGAGTGCACCGGATGCTGGATCGCGGTAGTTGAACATGAACTTGAGCCCGAAATACGACTTGTCAGGCTTGCCGATGGATTTTCCGCGCGCACGGATTGTAGCGCGGATGCCGCCGGTCATGCCGCCGAGATCCACCTTGGCGTGGGTACGGTCGCCATAACGGCTGTTGCGAGCGTCGATGACGATGCAATCGTTCGTGCGCGTCGCACATTTCCCTAAAGACCAATCAACGGCGGTGACGGGGCCAACCCCGCACACCGCCGCAAAGCAGATTGCAATAAACTGCATGCTTACCACTTTCCGCCCATAGGAGCCATCAGACGGAAACCTATGCGAGCAGGAACCCAGCTGCTGTGTGCATTACAAGCAGCTCGATCATGTGATGATTGATAACCCATTCCATAATCATATGCACCACCGCGTATAACGTGAGGCCAAGTTTGAGAGCTGCTTCCGCCGGACCAAGCTTCTACACCTTCCGGGTCCATCACAGGCCCGCCATCCTCTGCTACAGTATATCTATTATTCTTATCCCAGTAATCCAAACATGTCTCATATACATTGCCAATCATATCGTATAATCCAAAATCATTTGGCTTTTTCAATCCTACTTCAACCAGATGGGTTGTATTGCTTGCATACCATGCGATTTCATTGAGATTATCAACAGTCCATGCTTTACCAGTGTAAAGGCAATCTCCTGATCCCGCACGACAGGCAAATTCCCATTGAGCTTCGGTGGGAAGATCAAATTCTATTCCTGTACGATTTCTGAATTTCAAAATTGCTTCATTGGCACTTGAATGCAACGGGTCCCCTGGCCATGTCCCACCACGAAGATAACCCCAATCCAAGCCACCTGCTGGCTTCATGTCACCAGCATTATTGTCAGAAGGTGCGCCCTTTCGGTATTGACCACCAATCATCGCGTACTGTTTCTGCGTGACCGGATAAACACCGATATAATAATCGGCTGAAAGCTGCACTAAGTGAGCATTTGCCCATGAGGAATTGTTGCCGAGTGATGTATCCGCAGGTGCAATACCCATGCGCCAGGTGACACCGGCGGCAGGGATCTTGCGCATAAGGAGCCAATCAGTCTTGTAGCGGTTGTCGGTTACACCACCGGGAACGGCTTCAGCCGACACATAGTAGAATACATTTGAATTGGAGGTCAGGCTCACAGCCATATAGTCAGGCGTTGCGTCTTCCGCCCAAGCGGTGACAACGGCCTTGACCGATCCTGCATCCAGCTTGTGACCGTTCCAGTCCTTGTCCGGACGCCACAGGATTTCGTTGAAGCCGCCATCGGCAGCCGGCTTAACGAGCCGGTTCACATCCTTCCACATGGTCGTGAAGTTCTCCGCACCGATAGATGCCCATGCATTTTCGCCGCAGTTTGTCTGGATATCGACTGTGATGACTGCCGGCTTGGAGAGCTTATACTTGATGGTCACCTTCCGCGATGTCGTCGGCTGTTCGATCGATACATTGCTGACGGTTGCCACATCTGCGAAAATCGCCCCTCCACCTATTAAACATGCAATTGTAATCAACTTTTTCATGATGTTTTCCTTTCAGTTGTTAAATGAAATTTCTTTTTGAAGTTACCTGAAGACCATTACCATTCTACCGAACTTGGTGGAATTGAACACACCGGATAGAATCGCCTCCATCCTGTATTGGCACCAGCTGTCAAGCGCAGTATTCATTACGTCATCGGCGGACATCCTTGCGACTGCATCAAGCGCAATTGCTTCGCCGCTTGATGCTGAGAAGGTCGTACCAGCCAACGGACGCTCAAGGCTTCCGGCATGTATGAACTTATCTAAGTTCACATCTGTTGCGCTAACGCCACAACAACACAGCATTGCAATTGCAACAATGGTATTTCTAATCATGGGATAACTCTCCTATCTTTCAATCTGCCCGCAATTGTAACATATCTCCACGTTACCCAAAAGACGGTTTTGCGCATTAAACATTGCTTTTAACGAACTCCATGTGCTATAATCATTTGATCATGCAAACGCCAAAAAGAAAGCCGATTCGAATTCTCGCCCACATCTGCGCAATGCAAAAAGCATCAAGAGAGATGTCCGGTGGCATTCTCCAATATTCGGCCACACATCCAAATGTCCAGATCAGGCTTTACGGAGAAGGCACTCCATGGCAGAAGCTGGAGGAATTTAAGGAATGGAAGCCAGATGGCATAATCATCGGTTCCACCGCTCCGCATACCATTAATGGAATTTCGCGCCTTGGATGTCAAGCAGCGGTATTCATCAACATTGAGCCACCCCAGCAGATTGGAATCCGGCATACCAGCATATACTGCGACAACCGTGCCGTCGCCGAAGCTGCCGCCCGCCTTTTTCAGATGAAAAAACTCAACCACTTTGCATTCGTAGGTTCTCGGTTCGGAGATGAGTGGTCTATTGAACGAGGGCGGCACTTTCAAGATCTTGTACACACTGACAAGACAACCTTCGCATCATTCATTACAGCTACACCGAAACAGACAAGTCATCACAGCGAAATATCCATGCTTGCCGAATGGCTTGCCGCCTTGCCAAAGCCTTGCGGAGTTTTCGCCGCCTGCGATATACGCGCCAAAGACGTACTGGATGCGGCCTCCGACAGTGGACTATCCATCCCTGAACAGATGCTCGTCCTAGGGGTGGACGATGAGGAATTCATCTGCCGACAGACAACGCCATCTCTATCCAGCATCATCCCAGACTTTTCAGGAGGTGGATATCTTGCAGCGCAAACGCTAGTCAAACTGATAAAAAGGGAGCAAAAACATTCACAACTTAACTATTTCGGCGTCAAAGGCATTGTGGAGCGACTGTCGACTGGCGATGCCAACGGATCCAGCCGAATGGTCTGCCGAGCCAACGAGTTCATCCAAAACCATGCCGTATCGATCCGGTCGGTTAAAGAGATAGCGAAAGCATCAGGCGCATCTCTACGGATTCTGCAAAAGAACTTCAAGACAATAACAGGCAGAACCATCCACAATGCACTGACAGAAAACCGCCTCCAGCGCGTCTGCACCATGCTCCGGCACACGGTTACACCCATAAGCCAGATAGGAGAACTCTGCGGATTCTCAAATGAGAGCCACCTCAAAAAGATTTTCCGTCAGCACTACGGAACGACAATGAGTGCCTACCGTTCAAAAGTCTGTGCAGAAGCAGCCAATACCAGGTAGCAGTCTATACTATGCCAAGCACTAGTGTTCAGCATGCCAAGCACTGGTCTACACGATCCTGTGCTGTAGCGTTTGCGGTTTTGACTTGAAGTGTCAGGTGTGATACCATACCGTCCTTTCAAAGAAAGGAAGTTGTTGTGAATATTGTTGAAATAGCGCTTGCTAGCTATCTTGCCTTCGGGCAGTTGATTCCAGAAGGACAGCAGGAAATCGTAAAGCATGGTGGATTGCAGGTGATTCATGCAGATGGCGCTGTCACGCTGAGATTGAAAGAGATTTCGCGCCGTGAGAGTGCGATAGAAGACGGAAAGCATACGGTCATTTCGTTGAAAGATGAGACGAGACCGTTCTTTGTTACGCGTCATGTTCGTTCGTGGAATGATGTCGAGGCAGTCGAAACGTGGGTTGAGTTGCACCATTCCGAAAAAGGTCCTGTGCGACTTATTCGTGCGGATAGTTTCGCGTCAAAAGTGGATGTTCCTGCGAAAGAGGTTGGGGTTTTGAGCCTGGCAGGTGTATGGGCGAAAGAGTCCAATATCAATGAATCGAAAGTCGCAAACGGACAGATTGTCGAGCTTTCGTCTAGGTCAGGTACGCGCAATGCGTGGGAGTCGAATGCTGCAATGATGGTCTCTTTTGGGGATGTTGATGAGGAGTCAGGAAAAGTGCTTGGTGTCGCACTTGAATGGACGGGTACTACGTCGCGTCGCATCCGTCGCAGTTGGGACGGAAAACTCACTGAGGTGTTTGCAGGCATTGATATGACAAGTGGCCCATATACGCTTGATCCTGATAAGGTGTTCACAACACCCAAAGCCATACTTGTATGGTCAGAGAATGGCAAAGGCGAAGTCTCTCGGCAATATCACCGTTGGGCAAGAAATCACTTGATGCCGAATGGGCGTGATATTCATCCTGTGCTGCTCAATAGCTGGGAAGGTGCATACTTCAGCTTTACCGAAAAGACACTTACAGACATGATGGATGGCGTAAAGGAGTTGGACGGTGAGATGTTCGTCTTGGATGATGGTTGGTTCGGACGAGGGAAGTATGCGCGTGACGACAAGAACCAGGATACGGTTGGGCTTGGAGACTGGTTCGTCAACGAAGAGAAGTTGCCGCGCGGCCTTAACTATCTTGCTGAAGAAGCAGCGAAGCGTGGATTGAAGTTCGGATTATGGGTTGAACCAGAGATGGTCAACACCAAGAGTTGGTTAGCTGAGGAGCATCCTGAATGGATTCTGCGAGAGGAAGGACGCCCTTTGGCCATTGGGCGTGGTGGATCTCAGGTCGTACTTGATTATACCAATCCAGCCGTTCGAGACCGGATTTTCACTGATTTGGATAAGGTATATGCATCGATTCCGTCACTAGCGTATATTAAATGGGATTCCAACCAAAATATTGTGAATCCCGGTTCAACACATCTCCCCGACGATCGTCAACCGAATCTTTGGTATGACTATACAATTGGACTTTATGAACTCCTTGCCAGATTTCGCGCAAAACGGCCACATGTCATGATTCAGGCATGCGCTTCTGGCGGTGGACATATGGATTTTGGTTTTCTTCGTTATGCAGATGAGTTCTGGACAAGTGACAATACAGATCCATATGATCGAGTTTTCATACAATGGGGTGCATCGCAATTCTATCCGGCATGCGCCATGGCATGTCATGTAACGGCTTCTCCTAACCACACAACCAAGCGCGTCACTCCACTAAAGTATCGCTTTGATGTCGCGATGTGTGGCAGGATGGGGTTTGAACTTCATCCAAAGGACTTGAAACCGGGGGAGATTGCGTTCGCGAAACGGGCTGTAGAAGACTACAAGAGGATTCGCCCGACTGTACAGCAGGGAGACTTGTACCGGATCGCGTCTCCTTACTCAAATCCCTATTCCGCACTGCTTTATACGAATGCGGATAAATCACGCGCGGTTGTGTTTGTGCTTGGCCTTGACGGAAAAGACGATAAACCTGTATCGATTAAACTTTCCGGACTGCTCGAAGGCGCAAAGTATGCGATATCTGAAATCAACTGCGATAAGGAACATGATGCAAAGTTGGAAGGTAGCACACTTAGCATGGTTATGCGTGGTCCTTACGACTCGGCTGTATTTGAGGTCGTTGCATCCAAATAACGATTGCTCTCTTTATTGGCAACCCTATTGCAGCAGAATCGACACAATAGACCCCATGTGCGACTTCCGATCATCGACAACGCGATCAGTCGTGTTGTTGAATATCTTTGACATCAGATCTTCTTGTTGCTTTACCTCATTCATCAGAAGCAACAAAAAGAGCGGGCGTGCCTCCTTCACCCGTGCTCTCGAGTGAGGCCGACCAAAGCCCTGTCTGAAAACATGAGTGCAGAAGAGCACGCCCAGCACAGGTGTGTGCCGTAGCGCACCCCTCGCAAGACATGTTCGTTCAGACTATGAAGTTTGGACGTTTCAACTGAACGAGCAAGTCCGCGTGGTTACGCGATCCTTTTATGTATTTTGTCCGCTCAGGGGTGACGAGAGCCTCCATAGGTTCACCGCAGCCTTCGCAAACGCCGTTTATTATGTCATACAACGGGAAAATACAGACTGCAAATCACGCTACTAAACCTTTGGGGATACTTCCGCGATTTCATCACGTTGCATTTTCCGATCCGCCGGAGCAGCAGTGTTATCTTACGACAATCAACACAATGCCGCCTGGTTGGTGCATACCCGTTTTCCCCTTCCGGTCCGGCGCAAACGAAAGGATTATGGAAATGGGAAACGAAATCACATTTGCCGAAGCGGCCGCCGCAATCATGGCGCACCATGCCAGGCTCTACAATCTTCTCCTTGCCGCCCTTCCGGCATACTCCGGCGGCAAAACGCCGCCGCAAAAAATAGTTTTACACCCTCTGCATAATTGACGGGATGAACATTGCATCCATCTTCGTGATAGCGCAATATTGCCGGCCTAAATCTTTAAGGGAAGCGCCCAAATGATAAAGTTCCGCACCGTCGAGAATGAGAAATCTATCATGGAAACTACCGACAGCCTTTATGGTCAGAGTCGGATTCTGCTTATTGAATTTGTCGACTGCGGTTTGGGATATGAATTTGGAAATCGACTTCTGCAACGTCGCGATTGTCACATCCGCACCACCAGACTTCTGAGAAAGTATGTCAAGCGTAACATCATCACAATAGTTATCTACAAGAACAATACATTTCTTGGCCTTGCGAATCAGCTTTCTTGCGAATGAATATGCATCGTAATGCTTGCCTTCGAAAAACACTTTTTGCGGTGGGAAATCGCCGCCATCCATCGCCTTGAAGATGGCGTCAAATCGCTCCTCATTACGCGCCTGATCGATGATTTGCCGTCGTTCCACGACATCAAGCCGCGAAAGAATAGGTGCGACCGATGCCAATGCTCGGCGCATAGCCGAAAATGCATCCATAATCTGAATGCTGACCCTAATTGCAACATCGCTCTTTAGTACTGCCGAAAGCATTGCCACGCCTTGCTCAGTAAATGCGTAAGGTGCGCGACGAATACCCATCCTATAGATACGGCAATAAAAGGGGTTGATTTTATGGCGTAGGTTTGCTATACTATGCGGCATGGAAAACGAAGTAAAGCTGGATGGGCGCGTTTCGCCGGAATGCCTCTACGAGAAACGCAAGCAGGTTGTCGCTCTTCATCGCAAAGGCATGAGGCTGAATGCGATCTGCGAGACGGCCGGGCTGTGCTGGAAAGCGGTCCGCAAGGCGATAGATCTTTACGAGTCTGGCGGCGTGCGGGCATTGCGGCCCAGGAAATGGGGGCGGCCGACCGGAACGTCCCGGACGCTCACCGCAGAACAAGAGAAGCAGGTACAGAAGGACATCTGCGACAAGCGCCCGGAGCAGATGAAGATGGACTTCGCGCTATGGACGAGGGAGGCGGTGCTAGCCTACATTCGCGAACACTTTGGCATAGACATGCCCGTGCGCACGGTGGGCGAATACCTCAAACGCTGGGGCTTCACGCCGCAGAAGCCGATCAAGGTCGCCTACGAGCAGAAGCCGGAGGCGGTGAAGAAGTGGCTCGACGAGGAATATCCGGCGATTTCAGCCCGCGCAAAGGCGGAAAACGCCGAAATACACTGGGCGGACGAGACCGCCGTGATGAACACGGACGTGCGTGGGCGTTCATACTCCCTGCGTGGAGTGACGCCTACGACCCGTTCCGTGTGGGGGACGCGGCAGAGGTTCTCGATGATCTCGTCGGTGAACAATCAAGGCAAGTGCTACTGGATGATCATCGACGGCGTGTTCAACGCGGACAGGCTGACAGAGTTCATGGAGAGCCTCGTGAAGGATGCGCCGCGCAAGGTGTTCCTCGTCATGGACAACTTGAAAGTGCATCACTGCAAGCCCGTGAAGGAATGGCTGGAGAAGAACAAAGAACAGATCGAGGTGTTCTACCTGCCGAGCTACAGCCCGGAACCGAACCCGGACGAACGGTTGAATGCAGACCTGAAGCACGCCATCACGACAAGCGTTCCGAGGCGGACACGGCAAGGACTCTTGAAGAAGACTACAGAACACATGAACATGGTGAAGGCGTCGCCGGAAAGGGTCAAAACCTACTTCAAGGACAAGCACGTCGCCTATGCCGCCGAATCAACCTGATTTATTGCCGGAGCAATAGGACTTTTACCCTGAAGAACTAAAGCATTTCCATAATCGACATTTTTCTTCCTGTTCTAAATCCGACACCATCTGCCGAATCCGTAAGGTTCACCGTTGCATTGGAAACGACGAGCCTATTGTCTATACCCATCAAGTAAATGCGAGTCGCGTCAAGAGTTGCACCATCAGCGACATATATGGTGTTGCTGACTATGCTATTGGAGTCAAGAAAGTCAGGGGGATTCATGACTCCTATGTAGACCCCTTGGGCCTCAAGTTTTGAACCGTGTCCTATTACGCTGATTGTAGAATGATGGGAGTTCGTCATCATTCTACTAAGACGAAAGGAAACATTAGCGCCATCCTCTATCGATAGAGTATTGTGATGCCCATTCCCGAAAATATCTCTGTTGATCGATGATATGCTTACCGACGCGGCGCTGCTGCTTATGCGCAGTACATTGTTGGAGGAATCAGATGTTGTCGCCAGAGATGTCCAAATATCAGCATTATCAACATTCAATGTTGAATCCGAAACTAAAATTGTATTGCCGCTGCCTTGCATATAAAATCCGCCGAGGTCGGCTCGCGCTCCATTTGATACCTTCATCAGATTCTTGTCTCCCTCGAACTCAACCTTGCCCACCATTGCCGTGGCGCACGCATCAACGGCAATAAGATTTTTAGAATGCGTAGTTATCAGCCCAAATTCAGCCATTGCCTTGTTCTCGATTCTCAGCTGTGCATTCGTGGTATTATCATAGCCAAGACTCACGCCACCTTTTGCGGATTCAGCTCTTGCACCATCAGTCACAAGAAAAAGATCATCATTGAATGCCGATCCGACTGGAACACTGTAAGCGCTGAGTAATCTATACAGCGAACCAGAACCTTCAACCTTCAGTCGATTCCCACCCCCCAGTGTTCCTGATGGTCCTGTATTTGCCTCCCAACGCAATCTGTTTTCAATATGCAACTCGCCACCCCCGGACACAACCAGTTCATTGTCGTATCCGTTATCATTTTGAATGCGCACCTCGTTTGCATATACCTTGGAACCGTCAGTTATTTTCGTGCTTGTATGGTAAGCCCATCTCGCCGAATAGAATATGTTTGTGCTTACGACCTCGCATCCGTTCGTAAAAAGCACTATCGCTTCTGCATCATTGATGCTACGATGACATTCAAAATTACCCGTAGAATACTTTCCGCCCGAAAACACATTCAAACCGTCGACACCTTCGCAGCGCACGCTCGTATTGTCCATAAAAGAAATGCTACAACCGGTGAAATCATTTGTGATTCCGCCTGAACGGACATTGAGACGGTTAAGCGTGATATCTTCCGATATCCTATACACACCAGGCTTGTCCAATGTGACAGTATCGGATAAAGATGGAATGGCGCCGCCCCAATCCGTTGCCGAATCAAGATATCCCCCATTCAAAGTAAAGGTCATATCCTCAGCAATCGAAGTAAAGGCGAAAGCCAATGCTCCTATGAATATGGCTAGTAACTTTATTTAAAAAACAGGCTCCTCTTATACCAATTCCACTAGCACGCGAAGTACACCTCGCCGCATGCCAGAATTATACCATATCAATGAATATCGGCCGGCAAACACCTGTGATGCCTTATGTCACGAGGCGACTACCGGGAGTTGCGCGCAAGGAAGCGGATGTGCGAAAAGATGGACGGCAATGTCGCAAGCTGACACAGCACATCAGAGACCGGCAGTGCGATCCACACGCCAAGTTCAGGTGCAAACAGCCCAGTTCTGGAGCCCACAAACGGTAGCGCCCATATGCACGGCAGCAGGCACACTCCCTGCCGGAGCATTGAAAGATAGATGGCGGTACGGGGATGTCCGATAGACTGGAAATAGGTAGTGGCCAGAACGTTTATCGAAATCGTCCAGAGCATGCAGTTCGCTATCACAAGGTCATGCGCCGCCGTCGCGAGAAGCTCCGTGTTCGCCGAATCGACAAACAGCGACGCGATCATTTCCGGGAACGGCGGGATTGTCTGCATGGCGCTCGCCAGTACGCACAGAGCAGTCGTGATCCAGAAGCCGAGGATGAACGTATCCCGTACGCGCGAGAAGTTTCGTGCGCCCCAGTTGTATCCGAATATCGGCTGGAGTCCCTGCTGGGTTCCGAGAATCGGCATTATGACGAGAATCATTACGCTTTGGAACACTCCAAGCGAGGCGATCTGCCGTGTCGCGCCGTCGGCATCAGAAGCCCAATATCCAAACGCCGCCGCAAGCGAAAGGTTTATCAACGCCCCCATGAGATGCTGCAGGAACGGCGAAAGTCCAATACCTATGGGCTTCGCCAGAAGTTCGCGGTGGAACCGCACCTCGCGGAACCTGAACCTCACGGAGCTTCTGCCTGACAGATAGTAGCGTGCCGCCCATGCAAAGCTCAGGAACATCGCAACGTTCGTGGCCCAGGCAGCCCCCTCTATTCCCATCGCCGGAACGTGCACGCCCAGTGCGGGCAGATCCAGTCCGAAGATGAACAGCGGATCCAGGATGAGATTCGTGCCGAAACCGACGATCATGCAGACCATGGAGTTCACGGCGTTTCCCTCTGCGCGCATCATCGCCGAGAAGCCGAAGGCAAGATGGCTGAACAGATGCGAGAAAACCACGAGCCGCAGGTAGTTCCGCGCGGCGGCAAATGCTCCGGACGTTACCTTGTCCCCTCCGCACCAGCCAAGCACCATATCCGCATTAAAGAATATCAACGGCGGCAGAATGAAGAAGAACAGAAGCTTGAAGGCGACGAGCTGTCCAAGCAGCTTCTCGCACGCGCCGACATTTCCCTCGCCAAGCCGAATCGAGAGGACCGCAGAATGTCCGGCGCCGACAAAGACCCCGAATGCGCCGAGAAGCATCATCACCGGGAACGTGAGCGTAAGCCCCGCCATCGCATCCTCGCCGCATCCGCATCCGATGTAGAACCGGTCCACGACGGAATAGAGCGCGTTCAGGCTCATTGCGACAAGGGCAGGCCACGAATACCTGAAAAGCAACGGCCCCAACCGGGCCGTTGCCAGTTCCTTCGTACGATCCGGCATTGCAGAGTCTTTCATCGTATCTCTACACGGCAACCGTGAAGGTGCGTCCGCACATATGGCACGTGATGTCGATCTTCGGCGGCAGACCGGCGCGCTCCTTTTCGTCAAGGGCATTGAGCATGGACGCCGCACGTTCGGGAGAACAGCGGCAGGCGAAACCGAGAGGCGTGGACTTTTTGAGTTCTGCGCCTTCCAGACCCATCTGCCCGAGCATTTCGCGAGGTTCGAGCTCCATGTCCTCCGGAATGAACGCAGTGACGGATTTCTGCGAGTCGGGCAACGCCTCGACCATCACTCCACGGGCCCGAAGGACTTCCACTTCGTTGTTCACGGACGCGGAAAGGTATATGCACGCCTTGCGCTGCAGCGATCCCGCGAGATAGCCGTCGATGGAGTTGGATATGCCCTGGGAAAGGATGCGTCCGGGAACGGATCTGGTGATCTGAAGCTGACGCGTCCCGAGAACCTTGCGGTCGTCCGGCTCCCCGCAACCGTCAAACTCGTCCAGAACCTTCTTTTCCGTGTATCCACGAAGGGTACCCTCGGACGTACATTCAACGTTGAATCCGCCCAAAGATCCTGTACATTTCATCTGGACTGAGAGGCATTCATCCTTCTCGCTCATTTCAGACGCCAACAACGCTGCTGCGGCAAGCGCCTTTGTGAGATAGTGCGCGCTAGTGGGCCCGCAGAGATGCCTGCTTGCAAGATCCTGTGCCGCCGTAGTCACGTCAACCACGGTGACAGACACCTTTGCGTCCGCATCATACCACTCTTCACGACAGTCTTTCATCAGCCAACGGTATTCCTTGGTTAAATCTTTCGTGTTCTTTGATTTTTTTTTGCAGTGTATGATACCAAATATGCGGTAATCGCGGCACAATCAATTTAGGCTTTTGACGGTTTTAATGCATTTGTCGAGTCTGGCGATTGGGGAAATGGAGATCGACTCGTCGTAGCCGACTAGATCTTGGAGATCAAAGTCTTGACCTGTTCGGCGAACGCAACACTTATCCCTGCCGTTGAGGCGATCTCCTCTACGGACGCCTTCCCTATTCCACGCGTGGAGCGGAACTTCCTGAGAAGAGCCATCTTCTTCGCCGGACCTATACCCGGAATCTCGTCTAGGGCAGATTCGCGAATGGCTTTCGCGCGCAGCGACCTGTGATGCGTTATGGCAAAGCGGTGGGCCTCGTCGCGCAGACGGGTTGCCACGAACAATCCCTGCGAATCTCGGGGGAGGACAATGTCGCCGCGCTCGTCATCGGTTACGATGATCTCCATCTTCTCCGCAAGTCCGACGGTCGGAATGTCGGCAACGCCAATCTCGCGAAACGCCGCCCGTGCCGCCCGAAGCTGCGTAATGCCGCCATCGCAGATGAACAGATCGGCCTTGGGCGACTTCGCTGCGAGAGAGGATTCCGGACCATATCTGCGTCTAACAATCTCGGCCATGCTCCTGGGATCGTCAGCCCCTTCCACCGTCTCAATCCTGAAATGCCGGTAGTATCGCTTGTCCGGCAGCCCATCCATCGCTACGACCATTGACGCCACCGAATGAGTACCGAAAAGGTTGGATATGTCAACGCACTCTATGACACGCGGCGGCGCCTTGAGATTCAAGGCGGCGGCAAGCTCCTCAAGCCCCTTCCTCGCATCTTCCCTGCGCATCTCCGGCGCCTTGCGGACGAAATGGCGCTTTGTCATTTCGCGCAAAGCCGAAATCGTGTCGCGCAGACGGGCCGCCTTCTCAAAATCGCACTCGGCCGAAGCTGACTCCATCTCTGCGACAAGTTCGCTTATGACCTGCGGACGGTAACCGTTGAGGAATGCGCACGCCTCATCAAAGCGCGAACGGTAATCCTCCGGCGTTATCCTCCCGAGGCATGGAGCCGTGCAGTAGCGGATCTTGTCCGCCATACAGTGACGCTTCGCGTCTTCGTCCGGCGTAATGCACCTGCACCCCCGCAGACCGTAGCGTTTCTCCACGAAATCCTTCGCCGCCCTCACGATCGGAGCTGACGGGAACGGCCCGAAATACATCGCCCCATCGTCTCTCACAATCCGGCATGTCGAGAACATCGGGAACTCTAGCGAGGGATCGGCGCGCAATGCAAGATAGCGCTTGTCGTCGCGCATCAGGATGTTGAAATGCGGCTTGTACTTCTTGATTAGAGATGCTTCTGTAAGGAGAGCCTCCGCTTCGTTCTTGACCGTCATGAATTCCAGGTCCGCAACGGTATTTACCATTGAGCGCACCTTAGGCGCATGCCTTGCCCCAGGCCTGAAATATCCCAATACACGGTGACGGAGATTCTTCGCCTTGCCGACATAGATTATCACGCCACGCACATCGCGCATCAGATAGCATCCGGGCTTGTTCGGCACGGTTTTAAGCCGTTCTCTGAGAATGTCGTTCACTGCCGTACGCAAATATTGAAACCGTCAGCGATAGACCTCTTCAGCCCATTCGTATGGTTCCGAGTAATTCTCACCGAGCATTGTTTCCACCATGAATCTCAACACCCGCGCTCCGTTGAAAAGCTGATGGTATCTGATTCTTCCTGCAGACGCAACCGCCGCCCGCTTCGCATCATGCGACTGAAAATACAGTATCTTCTCGGCAAGATCCCCTGCACCATCAAACCACACCGTTTCGCTATCAGAGAAGAATCGCTGCATCTCATTCTTGGAGGACTGACAGGTCAGGATCCCGTATCCCATGAGATGCGCGATGCGATCCGACGAATACCACTTGTCCCCCTCCCTGCGATTAAGATTCAGGGATATCTTGCTCGTAGCCAGCACATTCTCATAGGCAGCGCCCCATATGGATGGCTTATCTGCGCCAAAAATGTCGATGCGCATCCTGCCATCCAGTTTTGGAAGCAGTTCCTTCAGCAATTCCCAGCGAGGATCGCCATCCCTGGGATTTCCGGCGAAAAACAGGTCGCGGTCGAACACGGTCTTCATCCCGTTGTCCTGGTTCTCCATCGATGGGTCTGAAGGATTGGGCATGTACGCAACTGCGTTTTTCCCGGTCCGCCATGTCTTCAACACATCGCCGGCCGTAGTCGCGAACAGAGCATCGCACGAGTGCATGCGGTCCGCCATCTGCGCACGTGTATGCTCCTGCCACAGTGGATCCACGTTGAAATGAGCGATCCTTATGTCAGGCAAGGCTTTTCGTATCGCATTGAGCGTGTCATTCGTTATGTAGTCGCAATGTCCGATCAACATTATGTCTGGACGAAAATTCTTCGCGGTCAGCAAAAGCTTTTTGTTCGCTATTCTGCCGCCTAGCGCCCTGATGCCAACAGGTGCGAGGAGACGGGCCATATCGCGGTCGGAGAACTCGCATATGCGCCAATCGTTGCGGATCGCTCCGCACATGAGTTTACGCCCAGGACCCATCCGGAGATTGCCGTAGCGGCGAATCATCAGATTGTCAACGAGCAAAATGCGATGCGGTTTGCAGAATTTCATGCCGCCATTATACCATGTCATTCACTGACGCGTGAAATCCCGCGCGAAGGGCATTTGAAGAGAGAGGGGATATCCTTGAAAAACGCGGCGAGAGAGTCGTCTTTATCGTCGCACACCAGCTTTTCCGGATGGAACTGTACGCCTAAGGCAGGATATGTATCGCACTCTATCACCTCCACCACGCCGTCAGGCGCCCTTCCGACAACTCGAAAGCCTGGCGCCAGATCCTTCACGGCCTGATGATGCGACGAGTTCACCAGCGCATTCGTGACACCCGTCACCTGCGCAAAACGTGAGTTAGGATCAATGCGGAGATTGTGATACACATTGCGGTGCTGAACATCCTTTACGGGAAATTCGCTCGGCAGATCCTGCCACAGCGTGCCGCCGAAAGCGACATTCAGAAGCTGACATCCTCGGCATATTCCAATGACGGGCAGATTGCGGCGGCGTGCGGCGGCAAGGAGACGAAAGTCGAAATCGTCACGCTCGACGTTCACAGCGCCAAGTTTTGGACTTGGCCTCGCACCGTATCTGGACGGTTTCAGGTCCTCCCCGCCCGTCATGACCAGCACATCGAGCTTCGAGACCAGGACGTCGAACTGGGCATCCGTGCCAAAGCGCGGGATGACGACCGGGATGTGTCCGCCGCGCGACACCGCATCGGCGTAGCTTGCGTTCACCATCACCTTCGATGAATTGCCGCCCTGCGGAAAACTTTCGGACAGGCCGACGAACAGCGGTCTGCCCGAACACAGTGCGGCAAAGGGCATGAGCAGCAGAAACGCCGACGCAATCAGGGAACGCACTGCGGTTCCGCCATGAACACGAATGCCGCAACCTGCACAGCCGGACTTGCCGGAAAAATTGGCGTACATCATTCTGATATTCCCTTTCCTAAGCCGGCGACAAGCCTTCACCTCTCGCCAATCCAAAAATAAAAAGCCCCATTTTGCCGTAGCACAGTATCCCCTGGACCTCAAGTCCAAGTGGAGGCCCTAGTCGGCTCGCCAAGGCTCACCGCATTCAGGCTATCCTCACAAAAACGAAGGTCGGAGAAATATTCTGCCGAGTCCGCGTGCAAAACAGAGCCCACGCTGCATGTAAAGATCAACCTTCCCGGATTTCGACCGCCAGCGTCGCTTTCAGCGACTCGACGATCCTGGCGAACGCAGCGTTCACCTCATCATCGGTGAGTGTGCGGTCGTCGGCCCGGAAACTCAGGGAATAGGCGCGGCTCGAACGGCCCTTGCCCAACTCCTTGGACGTAAAGATATCAAATAGCCTTACGTCCGTCAACTCCTTGGGCGCAGCCTTCCTGACAGCCTTGACCACGGCCTCGTGAGTGACATCCGCACCGGCCACGAAGGCGATGTCTCTCGTCACCATCGGGAACTGCGGCACGGGAACGATCTTGCCGATCGCGTCCACGCGCTTGAGGAGCACCTTGAGATCCATCTCGGCGAGCGCAAGCTGCGTCGTAAGGCGGAACGGATGGCGGAGCTTCTCGGAAACCACGCCAAGGATGCCGGCGGGGCGTCCGTTGATCACGATCTCCAACGCAGTGGAGAAAGCAGTGTGCTCAACCGGACGGAACTCCGTCTTGCCGACCTTCACGAACTTGACCACGCGCTCGACCGCACCCTTCATCCAGAGGAGCGCCTCTTCAACCGCCACAGGCTTGACGCGCGCAAGGGCATCACGGCCGACAGGACCGAAGAAGCCCATCGCAAGCTTCGCAGACTCGTGCGGAACGCCATCCTTGCTGCTGAACACGCGACCTATCTCGAAAAGCCTGCCCTCTTCAAGACGGTGGGCGGCGTTGCGTCCGAGGCTCTGGTAGAGCTGCGGGAGCAGGGAGTCGCGGAGGATGCCGTATTCTGCGCTCACGGGATCGGGAAGCGGCAGACGCTCCGGATTCTCGCCGAACACGTTCAACTCACTTGCCGAAAGGAACGAATAGTGCATCGCCTCGCTGAAGCCGAGCCCCGTAAGACAGCCGCGCAGCTTCTCCTGCGCACGGAAAGGCGCATCATTGAGAGCGGAAATGGACTGTGCCGAAGGCATTGTGTCCGGAATGTTGTCCAGACCATACAGACGGGCAATCTCCTCGACGAGATCGGCCTCCATCTGGATATCCCAGCGCCAGCTGGGAACCGCATACGTCGCACGTCCGTCGCCTCCGGATATCTTCTGCAACCCGATGGAATCGAGAATCTGCATCATCCGCTCGTCGGGGATGTCAATGCCGATGAGATTGCGCGCACGGGCGAACACGATCTCAACGGGTTCATTGTACGCAAATCCGCCGGAAACGCCCCTGTCCTCAAATGTCTTGCGTCCATCGACATCAACCACGCCCTTAGCGACAACGGCATTGCCGTACTTCTGGAGAAGGTGTGCGACGCGGCGGCTCGCCAGATCGGCAAGGTCCTTGTCCACGCCGCGGATATAACGGTAGCTGGCCTCCGTCCCAAGACCAAGTTTCGTCGAAGAGTATTTTGTCGTGGCGGGATCGAAAAGCGCGGACTCGATGAGCACACGGTCCGTGCCGGCGGCGATTTCGGAATCCTCGCCACCCATCACGCCAGCCACCGCCGACGGATTTTCCGCATCGCAGATGAGAAGCATCTTCTCGTCAAGTTTGCGTTCAACGCCGTCAAGCGTCTTCATCGTCTCTCCGGGACGGGCCGAGCGGACGACGATCTTGCGACCTGCGAGCTTCGTGTAGTCGAACGCGTGGAGCGGCTGACCGAGTTCGAGCATCACATAGTTCGTGACATCGACAAGCAGCCCGAGCGAACGGACTCCGCAAGCCTCAAGGCGCTTCGCCATGAAATCGGGCGAAGGCCCGTCCTTGACGGACGTTATGACACGGGCGGTGTAGCGCGGGCATTTCGCGAAATCCTCGACCTCGACCGTCACTTCGCCGTTCACGTCCACATCGGACTCGACGAAATCGACAGCGGGCATCTTGAGCGGACGCCCCAGGATGGCGGCATACTCGCGGGCAAGGCCAACGACAGACAGCGCATCGGGCCGGTTCCACGTAACCTCGATCTCGAACACCGTCTCAGGCTTGTCGCCGGGAAGGACATCGCGAAGGTACGCTCCGACAGGCGCATCGGCGGGAAGCTCCATGATGCCCTCGTGGGTGCCGCCGGGGATGCCAAGCTCCTTGGACGAGCAGAGCATGCCGAACGATTCGACACCGCGGAGCTTGCCTTTCTTGATCTTGAACTCACCGTCCGGGATGAATGCGCCGATCTTCGCAAACGCGGTCTTGAGTCCCGTACGGCAGTTGGGTGCTCCGCACACAACCTGAATCGTCTCCTTGCCGTCCGTAACGTTCGCGATGTGCATGTGGTCGGAGTTGGGATGCGGTTCGCAGGACAAAACCTCTCCGACGACAATCTCGTCGCACAGAGGCTTAGGTCCGGAAGTCTCGATGGACTCGACCTGCAACCCTGCGCGGGTCAGCCTTTCTGCAAGGTCCTCGGGCTTTATGTCATCAACCTGAACGTACTCATTCAGCCAGCTTATCGGCAGCTTCATTGGAAATTTCTTCTTTCTTCTCTTCTTCTACAATCGGTTCCGTTTTCGCCTCTTCGGCTACAATCGGTTCTGCGGCGGGAACAGGTTCTTCAGCAACTGAAGCTTCGGCAACCGGAGCTTCGGCAACCGGAGCTTCGGAGACCGGCGTCGCCTCAGCGGCGGGTGCAGCGGCCTCCGCCTCGGCATCCTTCTTCGCCGGAACGTTGCGGAACTTGGGATGGGCTTCCGGCAGAGCCAGAATGCCGTTGAAATACTGGACGATATGCCCCTTCTCGACGAGCCAGCCGAGATGACCCTTCATTTCCTGAGGCAGTTCTGAGACAGAACACAGCGGATGCTCTTCGACAAACTTCACGACTGCGCCAAGTTCAGGAATTGCATGCTCGACATCAAGAGGAGCCGGCTTCGCCGCTGTGACGAACTCCTGTCCTCGTGGATCGTTCGCGCGGAAAAAGGCAAGCTTGCGGTGATGAAAGGCGCCACGTAGCGCAAAGAAAAGCGAAGCTGGGAATCTGCGCTCCTTTGCGATCGCGTCACGCACCGCGAAGAGATAAGGACGGTCCGAGCTCTTGAGCGCCTGGGCGAGCGTCATGTCGGAGCTCTTGGAAATGCTCTTGATCTGCGGCATGATATTGCGGCGGAACTCCGCCTCTGCCTGATCGCGCTCAAGCGCAGGGACCGGCGTCGGCTCCGCAGATCCAATCTGTTCGCCTTCGGCGGACTCGGCGGGCTTCGCCGCAGATTCGGCGACCTTCAGCCGGTAGAATGTCTTCTTCGTCGCGCTCTGCCGCCATGCCTCGACAGACTCCTGGTCGCGCACCGTGACCAGACGCGCACGGTATGCGCTCTCGTCCATGCCCAGCTTCTGGGCCATTTCGCGGACCTTGGAGTTGTAGCCATGCAGATTCGGCGGCCCAATGAGCTCACCGGTCACGCCGCACTTGACCACACATCCGAACTGACCCGACGGTGGTTCCACATCCATCTCTTCGGCGGTGTAGTAGTCGCCGAGGTGCGTCGAAAGGATATGCGCATCAAGAGCCTCTTCGGAAAAGCAGGAGAAGCCGCACGCCTTGCACACATGGAACTTGACCTGAGGA
>SUVZ01000399.1 GCA_015061765.1 Lentisphaerota bacterium | reverse complement strand
GGATATCCGAAGACACCATCCCCCATCGGTTATACAAGGGCGATTATCGACGAGTCGGCAGTTGACGCATAAGTGAATGCCCATTTTCGTCGGTCATGCAAGGAAGATTGCCGAGGAATCGGCGTTTAATAGTAATGCCTGTTTCCTTCGCTTATACAAGGGAGATTGTCGAAGAATCGGAGCTTAGTGGGAGTGCCTGTTTCCTTTGCTCATACAAGGGAGATTGTCGAAGAACCGGAGCTTGATGTATATGGGAAGGCCTATTTTTGTCGGGTCACTTCGGTTCTGCAAATGGTGCTGTCGCCAAGCCTGAGCTTGACGCATGAGAGGAGGCATGTGTCGGGCGGTTCTGCAAATGGGGCTGTCGGCAAGCCTGAACTTGACGCATGAGAGGAGGCATGTGCCGGGCGGTTCTACAAATGGGATTGTCGGCTAATTGACGTTTGACATTTAGGCGACAATTTTGGAAATGCCGGGTTTCTTGGTCGAATGCTGAAAGTCTGGATAGGCGGGCTGCGCAAAGGTTAGCTGCTTTCCTTGCGGAGACTGAAAGAAAGAGGAAGAAAGAGGACATCGGACTTGGGACTTCTGACTTCTAACTTTGGATTTAGGACTTCAGATATAGGACTTAAGACTTTGGATTTTGGACTTTGGACTTCGGACTTTGGACGTCAGACTTCGGATGACAGACTTCGGACATCGGACTTCCGGTGTGGATGTCCCAAGTCGGAGGTCGGAAGACTTGAAGCCTTTTCGCGACCAGATATGTGCGAATTGCGAGTTGGCGGTTTCAAATGGGTAAGGTTTTTGGGGCGTATTCCGATTGAGGGTTGAGTGCAACTTCCCACCATAAAAAGATTTGCAGGTTCTCTATCTCCGCGGCGATTGTTCATGATGGACATCTGTCTCCTATTGTTGCCGCAGATGGATATCTTGGCGCAATCACGCCTTTTGCAATCGTCGGGAGTTAATGGAACAGGTTCCGTTGAGAGGGGGCTGGTTGTATGGTTTTAACGAGTGAACTTATTTTACAATTCTTTAGGCTCTTAATACAAGATTTTTACTCCGTTTTTTGGGACTATATCCGCATATGAAATAAATTTAGTTGGAAACAGGCGAGGGTGCTCGTGAAAAATCAGTTCATTAAGACAAAAATGCCCATGCAGAGTGTTTCAGCCTTGACGGCAATGATGCTCTTTGCGGTTCTGCCGGTGGCTTCGATGGCGAGTCCAGAGCTTGAGTACCTCAAGGGCAAGTGGCGGACCCGTCCGGTGGACGAATCCCAGGGTGAGACCTCCAGGACATTGATGAAGAGGATTCCGGCACTGGTGCGGGACTGGAGCGGACGGCATCCGTGGCAGGTCGTAAAGGCGAAGGTTTTCGCCTATCTCTGCGAGAGGTCTGCAATCGACGTTTCCGAACTTGATTGGTATCCCGCGTTTGCCGACTGGACGTTCGCGCCGCGGACCTCATCTCACCGCCGCACACGCAGCGCAGGGAATCCGGTATGGGCGATGGTTGCGGCGCGCAAGAACGATGTGCTGAAGGGTTTGGACCCCGAATACCACAGGTTGCGTAAACGGGGAAAGGGCGGAAGATGGAATACCTATCACGATTTCGACCACAGTGCGCCTGACTGGGACGCGATCATTCCGCTCGGCTTCACGGGATTGGCGGAGCGGCTGGAGGCGAACCTGAAAGACACCGACTACTACCGCGCACGGCAGATTGCGGCAGACGGTGTGATGTCGCTGCTGCGGCGGTTCGTGGAGACGGGTGAGAGACGGCTATCCGCCTTGCCCGCAGAAACTCCGTTGAAGCGGAAAATGCGTCTCCGCAAGCAGACGGAAAGCCTCCGCCGATTGAGTTCGGGCGCGCCGCAGAGCGCTTATGACGTTCTCAACTTCATCTACATATTCTGGTGCATGAGTGAGCAGTTCGAGGGCATTCAGGTGCGTTCGCTCGGCAATCTAGACCGTCTTGTCGCTCCATACTATCTTGCTGACGTCGCCGCCGGTCGCACGACAGAGGAGGAGTTTCGGGAACAGCTTGTCCACTTCTGGTGGCAGTGGGGCTCCATAGACAACTACTACGGCCAGCCTCTTTATTTTGGAGGGACGAAGGCCGACGGTTCGAGCGAGTATTCGGACGTTTCGAGGATCATGCTGGAGGTTCACGATGAATTGGCCCTGCCTACGCCAAAACTTCATCTGAAGATGGGGGCGACAACGCCGGATTGGGTCTGGCGCAAGTCCCTGGACATGATCAGGCGGCAAAGTTCGATCTCGTTCATCGGCGAGGAGCCGCACAAGCGGGTTATCACGGCAATGGGCTATACAGAGGAGCAGGCCCGCACGTTCATGCTCTGGGGCTGCTATGAATGGGCGATACGCGACAGCGCCAACGACATCTTCGGCGCGGTGGTCAATCTGGTCAAGCCGATTGAGGAGATGCTGAATGCGGCAGAGTCCGGACGCTTCGAGGCGGGGGATTTCGAGTCGTTCAAGTCGGAATATTTCAGGCGCACCTCAGGCATGGTTTCGGATGCGATGCAGTGCGTCCGTAAGGGGGAGGGTTGCAGGGGCGAGATCAATCCTTCCCTTCTCTTCTCCATTGCCACCGAATACAGTGTCAAGACCGGTCTGGATGCGATCACGGACGGGACCGCGAACGGAAACCATACCGGCATCTGGATGGTCGGTCTCGGGTCCGCGGTCGATGCGCTTCTCGGAGTTGAAGAGATCGTGTTCCGCAACCGTGAGATGTCGCTCGCGGAACTTGGTGCGCTAATGGCCGCGAATTGGAAGGGGCGGCACGACCTGCGTTTGCGGATGTGCAGAAGTCCACGCAAGTGGGGGAACAATGATCCGTCCGCCAACGCAGTCGGAGCTGAGATAGTGAAGAAGGTATTCGTCCCCGTCAACGGACAGCCCAACGGCAGACGCAATGGCCAGTTCAAGGTGAGCGGACATGTTGCCAGATGGTTCCTGGGGATGGGACAGCATACCGGCGCAACTCCTGACGGACGGTGGAAGGGAGATGAACTTTCAAAGAACATCTCTCCTGTTATGGGTGCGGATACAGAGGGCGCGACGGCTCTCATATCCACGGTGTCTTCGCTTGATGTGCGCGATCTGTCGGGGGATTTCCCGCTTGATGTCGCACTGCTGCCGGGAGCCGTTGCAGGGGAGAATGGTCTCATGCTGCTGCGTACGCTCATCAAGACGTATTTTGGCAATGGCGGACTGGTCATCCAGTTCAACATCGCCAATCCCGAAACCTTGCGCGATGCGCAGAGGCATCCGGAAAAGTACGAGAACCTTCAGGTGCGAGTCTGCGGCTGGAACGTCCGCTGGAACGATTTGCCGAAGGCTCAGCAGGACGCCTACATCCGCCGTGCGGAAAACATCATGAGATAGAGAATGGGGAAGTGCGTGCCTATACTGTCCGGCTGATACGGCATGAAAGATGCGGCACCATGAAAAACGCATAGGATGAAAGATGGAGAAAATGCATGATGAACAATAGACATATACAGGAAAGGTGGCTCTGGACGGTTGTCGCCGCGTGGATGCCCATTGCGCTGTTGGGCACGGAATGCAAAGTGGATGCTGATGGTGTCCGCTTGGAGAACGAGGACAAGGCGTACGGCGAGTTGCACAGCCGCATTGTCGAGCGCATCCGCCTGTGGCCGGGATTTGCGCCGCATGAGAAGGATTCCTCGCCTGGGCGTTATGCATATGATGCAAAGAGAAAGGTTTGGCGCCGTCGCGATGTCTCGCAGCCGGAACTTGTGGTGTTCCGTCCTTTTGGCAAACCGCGTGATACGATGGTGATTGTGATGCCTGGCGGCGGATACGATTCGCAGCATATGGGGCATTTCTGTCGCGATAGCCGGCCGATTCTCGAGTCCGGACGCTGGGTGGCCGTTCTCCACTACCGCATCCCCCGTCGCGAAGG
>SUVZ01000398.1 GCA_015061765.1 Lentisphaerota bacterium | reverse complement strand
CTTGTTGCGAAGGTTGTTTCAACGAATGGTGTTGTTTCCGTCTATAAGGCGAAAGAGCCATCCGAGCGGGTCATTTCAGACAAGACTTCAAAAACGATCACATTGATGATGAAGGATGCGATAATCGCCGCCGGGGAGGAGTTTTCAGTTGACTTGCAAGGTCTTGATGTCGCAGGGATGATTTCAGAAACGAAGATCCCAGTCAGTGGAGTGTATTCAGACACGGATTACAATGTTACCGCTGCCGGATTCTTCCCGGCTGCGAGTCCGAAGTGGGTTTTGGTGATTGGGTTTGGTAAACCGCATCCAGATTATTCTGCAGGTCGGGTCGCTTTGCCGATATTTTCGGATATCGCCCGGAGAATAACATCGGATATCACTGAAAAAAAAGATTGATATTTCTATAGGGGACTCGCATGTCACTTTTGATGGTGAGTGGAGTGGAAAGCTCTATGTCGAAGGTGGATATTCTTGCAGGTCGGAGTCTTTCGGACTTTGTCTGCCGCAATGCCTTGCCGGAAACAGTCGCTGAAACCTTTTCTTTGACGAACGGCGTTATTACCGCCAATGCGGTGGGCGAGATTTCAGCATCTGTGCCGGAAGTGCGCAAAGTGCACGAAGGATGAGGCGACGTGTCCGACGCGGGCGCTGAAGCTCTACGGCATTCCGGAGTCGTCGATAGCCGATCTTAAATACTACGATTACGCCCGCTCCAAGTATCTTGCTCTCGGCATGAAGGATACTATGGCGTAACGCTTTCTCATTAATTTTCTATTCCATTAAAGAATCGGGGTAAAGAATCGGGGCCACACCCCATGCGCAAAATCGACTGGAACGGAGAAGGTCACTTGGGAAATTCAAGGAAGTAATGGGTGGGGCGTGAAGAGATGAGGAGGTGTTTAATTAATCCAGTGGAAAAATGCCCTTAAGAGCGGGAATTATGGTACAATAGTAGGCGATTTTAAGTCAATTTCACCAATTGAGCAAGCAAAACGGCTAAAAGAGGTTTCAAAAAGAGATGAATACGGTTCTGATCGGTTCCCAGTGGGGAGATGAGGGCAAGGGCAAGATTATTGACGTCCTTACCGACAAGGCGGATCTCGTGGTGCGCTATCAGGGTGGCTCCAATGCCGGCCACACGGTCATCGCAGAGGGCAAGAAGCGCGTGTTGCGTCTTATCCCCAGTGGCATTCTCCATGACGGCAAGGTGTGCGTCATCGGAAACGGCGTTGTGATGAATCCCCTGGATCTCATCGAGGAGATCGAAACGCTCCGCGCTACAGGTATCGAGGCGAAGGGACGTCTTTTCATCTCCACCCGTACGCAGATGGTGATGCTCTACCACCGTGCGCTCGACAAGGCTGAAGAGGCCGCCCGTGCGCCCGGAAAGAAGATCGGCACCACCGGTCGCGGAATCGGTCCTGCCTACGCCGCAAAGGTATCCCGCACCGGTCTGCGCTGCGGCGATATGCTTGCCGATGGATTCCTTGACCTTGTCCGCGAGCAGGTGAACGATACCAACTCCAAGCTCCGCATGCTCAAGAACGAGCGCGTCGATGAAGGGGATTCCATCGAAGTTCCCGGCTGCACCATCAAGGACTATCAGCTTGACGCCGATGAACTCGTCGCCACATACAAGATCGTTCAGGAGAAGCTTGCCCCTTACGTGCGTGACACCGTTCCCATGCTCCATGAGGCGAAGAAGGCCGGAAAGTCCATCCTGCTTGAGGGCGCTCAGGGCACGATGCTCGACATCGATTTCGGTACATATCCCTTTGTGACATCCTCCAATCCTACGTCCGGCGGCGCCTGCATCGGCTCCGGCCTCTCGCCGCGCGACATCGACTGCGTGGTCGGAGTGATCAAGGCGTACACGACGCGCGTCGGCGAAGGTCCGTTCCCGACGGAACTCTACGATGCCGTCGATAAGCAGGATCCTGACGGCAAGACCATGGCCGAGCGTGGACACGAGTTCGGCGCCGTCACGAAGCGTCCTCGCCGCACCGGCTGGTACGATGCTGTCATCGCCCGCTACGCTCAGCAGGTGAACGGCATCGACTACTGGGCTCTCACCAAGCTTGACGTGATGGATACGCTTCCCAAGATCAAGATCTGTGTTGCGTATGAGTTGGATGGCAAGCAGATCGACTACATGCCTTCTTCGTCTGCAGAGCTTGCTCGCGTGAAGCCCGTCTATGAGGAGATGGACGGCTGGCTGTGCGAAACCTCCAACATCACGAAGATCGGGGATCTGCCGCCCAAGGCGAAGGCCTACGTGGATCGCTTGATGGAGCTTTCCGGCGCAAAGCTTGGAATCCTCTCCATCGGTCCTGCGCGTGAATCAACCCTTCGCATCGCTCTATAATGAATCCCATTCTTAAACGGACACTTTCAGGCCTGACGGTCGGCCTATTCGTCATAGGACTCTTTCTGTACTGTCCTCTGCGCGGATTGCTGCCGATCGTTGCCGTCCTTGCGGCTCTTGCCCAGCTTGAGTTCTACCAGATGGCGAAAAAGAAGTACGAACCGGTCACGTGGTTCGGGCTTCTCATGGGGTTTGCATGGATGGCGGCGGTCGGTGTGTTTGGATTTGGCAAAAGCTTGCTTGCGATCGCCTGCTATTCTCCGATAGCGCTTCCGGCGGTGATGTTCCTTCTGTGTGCGTTTGTTACGTTCAATCCACGCTACAAAAACCCACTTGGAACCATTGCGTCGACGCTGACGGGCTTTTTCTATGTACCGTTTCTTATGTCGTTCTTCCTTTTGATTGCTCAGCTTACTGGAGATGGCTGGATGGGGTTCTCAAAAAGTGCTTCGTGGGTTTCGCGTACTGGCCTCTATACGCTCTTTGCGCTGATTGCCGTCACTAAGTTCTCCGATACAGGCGGATTTGCGTTCGGTATGGCGTTCGGCAAACACAAGATGTGTCCTTCGATTTCGCCTAAGAAGTCGTGGGAAGGGCTTGTAGGTTCGATGCTCTTCTCCGCAGTAGTGGCGGCGGGTATGCTTGCGCTGGCGCGACAGTTCAACTGGGGTGCGGACATCAAGGTGTGGAATGTTCTTTCCTATCCGATCGCAATGGCGGGCGGCGCGTTTCTTGCCCTTGTCGGCACGGCGGGCGATCTTATCGAAAGCCGTTTTAAGCGTGAGTTCGACATCAAGGATTCTGCTACGTTCATGCCTGCTGGGCAGGGCGGCTTCCTTGATATGTTCGATTCCGTTCTTTTCATTCCGGCGATGGCGTATCCGGTAATCCTTGCCTTCTGCCTCTGATTGTTCATTAAGGATTATTTAAAATGGAAACGTTAAAGAAAGACATCACTGTTTTTGATTGTGGAAGTCAAGCAAAACATATCATGGGATGTGTTATGGCCGTATTCTGCTTGACGCTGTTCGCGGCAGAGGAGCCTAAGCCGCCTAAAAGGATTTTCAACGAGACGGATGCGCAGCGCGCCGAGCGTATGTCATGGTGGCGGCACGACAGGTTTGGAATGTTCATCCATTTTGGGCTCTACTCGGTTCCAGCCCGCCATGAATGGGTTATGAGCAGAGAGGCGGTTGATGCCGACACCTACAGCAAGAGGTATTTCCCCCGTTTCAATCCTGATCTCTACGATGCCAAGCAGTGGGCAAGGACAGCCAAGGCGGCGGGCATGAAGTACGCCGTACTGACGACAAAGCACCATGAAGGGTTTTGCATGTGGGATACGGCGACTACCGACTACAAGATAACCAAGACGGAGTTTGGCCGAGATGTGGTGCGTGAGTTTGTGGATGCGTTCAGGGCAGAGGGAATCAGGGTTGGCTTCTACTTCTCGATCATGGACTGGCACCATCCGGACTATACTGTGGATTATCCGCATCCTCTGTTCAGGCGGATTAAGAACGGCAACGGGGACATAAAGTCCGCCGTGGCCAAGCTCAACGCCAATCGTGACATGAACCGTTACCGTAAGTATA
>SUVZ01000397.1 GCA_015061765.1 Lentisphaerota bacterium | reverse complement strand
CCCCGCTCCTGCGGACTGATTTTCACTTGCGGCAAAATGAAAATCGCCACTTCACCCCTATTTTATAAGGGTGCGGCGTTTTTTATGCCAGAAAAAATGGGGAACCTCCATTAAATGATAATAGGAACCTTTCACATCGGAAAAAATTTCATTGAAAAATTCATGCGGTTTTTCGCATGGATATCCATATATACGTAACACTTGTGACAATGAAAAATACATTTACTGTCACAAGTATTACACTTCCGTAATAATTGAGACGCAATAACTATCACACACCGACAACAACCCCGCGCCCATGCGCTTAAGGAGTCTTGCTCGACTCCGCACCACCCGATGCGTGCGCGCCTTCCGACCGTCTTCTGTACCACGACCGGTATATCAAAGAACACATTTCAGAAATCTCTTCCCAAAACGCCGTTTATTACTCCTTCCCCTCCGCAAAACAAGACGGCGCGGAAACTTTCGCTCCGACGCATTAGACTTGTCATTAATCCCCATCGTACACAAATCAACACACGTCCCCGTAAATTGCTCTTACGTGCTACATTATGTATTCTCCTACTGATTTGTCGTATACAGGTTCATCACACTGGAATGACGACAGGAAGCGGCTTCCATGTAACATACGGGAGAACGAAACGTCGCGCACGTCCAAACTCCTTGAAATGCATTACATCCGCCACTTTGAAATCAGCGGGAAAATCCTGCCATCCCCTGTGAAGAGTGTCAGACTCCGGAATGATGCCAATGTTATCCAAACCCAATATCCTGTTCCGGACACTTTCCGCATCATCAATCCATATAGGCATCCCTGACTTGTGCAAAGCTAGAAACATTTTCACCGTCTCTACTATTCTGCCGATATGGTGACCTCGCAGACCGACCTTAACCTTATTCGATGCTTCATCTCTTTTGCGCTCCTCTTCACTTGCATACCAGCCATGCTCTCTTACCCGATGGACATAGAGATCAATGTGAGTCGTATTGCCGCCACGCTTTATCTCCCATGGATGGTCTCCGCCATGCCTGTCACATGGCACCTTTCCGTCCAGCCATTGCATAAACTCTTCTGACGAATCTGGATCTATATCAAGCAGGGCTCCGTATCTGCCGTCAGAATACCGTTTGTACATATCGCGTCCACTCAAACTCCGGTCCAGATTATCTTCTTTCTCCTCTGAAGCCATGTATGCTATGCGGCAATATTCAAAGAACTGGTTCGCCGTCATACCTTCCACATATCCATTTTCATTATTCCAGAAATATCCGGAGTCGAAGATATTGACAAATCGCCGTGCTCTCATCGCCCCCAATTCTTTGCCAATCGAGTAGAAATCGGGAATATATCGCTCAACTGCGTAACGCGGAACAAGTCCCTTTCTTTCATCCTTGGGATATTCCAGAACAATCCGTCTGTTTGCCGCAGCAGGATTCTTCCGTACGCCAGCGAGCCATGTCATCACATCATCAGGGGCAGACAGCGCCTCTCGTCTTCCGAACCACACACGATCAAGATTGAGTTCGAATTTATTTTCCGCTGGATTTATGTAGGCGTATGCCCGGTTTGAAAATCCGAAACTTGTTGTTCCATTGTAGCGGCTGGCATAACAACGCCCCCACTTCGTCTTGCCGGAACTGGCAGGATACGGTATATCCCACCAAGGATCGCGGTCCGAAAAACAATGCCGAAACCCATCCAACATCTTCGCGAGACTCTGATACTTGAGCTTTTGCTCAGCCATCATTTCATCATATGTCATATCTGCATCCTCCTTGAAAACGTAAATAATCGTTTCGGTTTCCATTCCCGTTTACGCGAACATTCTACCACAAACCATGTGTATCTGGATACCAGCATCTATAAATTAGAGCAAAAAATTGCCACACTCAGAACAAATATTATAGAGGCACTTGCAAAACCTCGATCATGGGAGGGGCAGCGTCCTCGCTGCCCACGATTCGTCGCCACACGGGCAACGAGGACGTTGCCCCTCCCTGGTAGTCCAACGTCCTTTCACCCTATGCAAACACTCCTTACACCCATAGCCACGCCAATTTTCACCCATGACCGACGCCTCAGAGTCGGTATTCCAAAGCACGCGCCCCAGTATTCCAAAACGCATCCGACGGTATCCACTGTTTCACCCGTCACATTCCCTGATGCAAAGCACTGACAAATTTCCTGAAAACAGGGCATCCGGAGAGCTTCGAACCGCCAATAGGAATTTCCAAAAACGCTTTTTCATGCCTTTTTCACCTTCCTACCGTCTCTATTCGGGCGATATACTCATCCTGTTCCTTTCGCGGAATGTCGTTCCAACGGACATTCCATCCAGCCACGCGCACCTGCAGATTCTCGTATTTCTCCGGATGTTTCTGCGCGTCGCGTAGCGTCTCCGGCGACACTATGTTTATGTTGAGCGCAACGCCACCGCCGGCATAGAACCTCTCGACCAACGTCCGAAAGGTCTTTAGTCCCTTATCTCCGGCGACGGTGGAAGGATGGATCATCACATCGTAGATGCTGCCGCAGGGAAAGTTCTCGGGTGCAATTGCGCCGTAGCTTTTGATTGAACCGGTAATGCCTTCGGTCTCGGCTCCGACGCTTGGTGCCATGTTCTTCGACAGATGGTCGCCGCATTTGCGGCCGTCCGGCGTCGCCCCGGTCAGCCTGCCGACGTTGAAAGATCCGCGCGCATTCAGCCCGTAGCACACAAAAACGCCGCCACGACCGTTCGGCTTGCCGATCACATTCGAGGTATACGTCTCAATCACCTCCTTGGCGAGCGAGTCCGCAACCGGATTGCCGCACCCCCACTTCAGCCTAGAGTTCTTCATCCGGAGACGCAGCTCCTCATGCCCCTCCCAGTCTGCATCAAGTATTCTGCCCAATTCAGCAAGTGAAACAGCCTTCTTGTCATAGACAAATTCCTTGACCGCCAGAAGCGAATCCACCGCCGTCGCAAAGCCGAGTTCGCTGATTGTCGTGAAATTGTACTTGTATCCGCGAGAAAATGCGTCCACTCCCTTTTCAAGCGCATCGCCAACAGCAAGGGAAAGCATCAGGGCGGGATTCACTTCGGCGAGATGCGCCTCCACCTTGCGCAGGATTTCCGCCGTACGATCGGTGTTCGCATGGAGGATGCGGAAGTATTCGCGCTTGAAATCCTCGAATGTGGCGGCCGAGAACTCGCCCTTCGCGGCTTTCGACATCAGCTCCACAACAGGCTGCGGCAGAATGACGCGGCTCGCGCTCGTGCAGTTGCCCTTCGCTCTCGGCAGATATTCGAAACACCCCCATATCAGGAGGTCGCGGCACTCTTCGTCAGTAAGCCCCACAGGTTTCATCGACCGGGCCATGTTTTCCTCGCTCATCAGGCAAAGCGGTGAATGTTTCCGGAGCATGTCGAGCGCCTTCCACCAAATTTCGTCCGGGGTGTTCTTCGCCATCTTCAGCTGAAATTTCGGGGTGGGGAGCGCGGTCTTTTCAATGACATCAAGAATGACGAGCGAGAGCGGATTGTATGCGCTTGTTCCATCCTTGTTCGTTCCGCCGAGATACATCGGGTGCCCCCAATAGTTGTCGATAGAGCCAAACTGCCAGAGGAAGTGACGAAACTCCTCCCTGAACTCCGCCTCTGTCGTCCGCCCCGCCGCAAGGTCCGCCTGGTAATACGGCCACCAGCGCACATCAATATTGTCGAACGTCCGCACCTGGAAGTAGTTGAGCGGCTCGGAAAGGATGAAGTACACCATCGTGAACTGCATGATGTCAAAAACTGTTTTCGGCGGCCCGACGCACAGACGCTCCAGTGATTCAATCTCTCGTTTCATCCAATAGGAATCGGCTTCGGGATGCGCCTTCGCCGTTGCGATAAGCCGATCTAAAAAGCGCATCATCGCAGCGGCGGCGCGCTTCTCGGCTCGATAGAACGGCGTATTCTGCGTATAGGAATCAACG
>SUVZ01000012.1 GCA_015061765.1 Lentisphaerota bacterium | reverse complement strand
AAGGGTCTGTCCCCACAGAACTGCTTTTCGATACCGCCGAGGAGCATATCGAGGGTAGAATCACGCAGAATCAAGCCCGACGGCGTATTCGTGATTATTATACTGCGCAGAATGAATCCGGTATTCTCAGTTGGGGAAGAGGAAAATTAGCGGGAAAACAGTAGGGAAAGTGGTCGGAAAACCGTGGATTTTGAGGGGTCGTCCGCAAGCGAAACAGGGCGACATGGTAGTGATTGTGGGAATCGACGGATTGGCTGTATAGCGGCATCTTTCAAATCTGAAGGTCGCTGGGTGTATTCGCGGTATCGGACCTGACAAAGGCGGCCATTGGGAGGTCGTGGACTGAACTGCGGCGACTTATTTGAGTTACCACCGCATTTATATAAATGCGGTGGTAAGATGGATTGTAATATGGTTGTGATCTGATACTTGAAAAAGGGATGTTAGGTGGCGTTGTTTTGGGTGGAAATTTTCGCCTTGACCATGTCCATGGTTTATAAACAATGAACATGGGTTTGACTTCTCTCGGATTGCGTTTGGGGAGGCGATGATTTTGGATGGAACTAAATAGTAGGACCTGGAATATTTTTTTTCTGGACCCTGTTGAATTTGATGATGGTGTTTGATACAATGCGCACCATCAAGACATCAAGAAGCAGGAAGCCTGAAAAGGCTGAATGCGCCAACCGAGTGAAACGCCACGGTGGTAGCTGAAAAGCGATGTGCCCGAAAGGGAAACATGTTTCATCAGACCGTTCGTCTTGATTGCAAGATGAGCGGTTTTTCGTTTGCGGGGATTGTCCCTTCTTGAGAATCTTGGCAAAGGACGCAAACGAATGAAATCGTTGATAACCGAACCGTTGGGACTGTACGGCTGGAAGAGGACGGAAGCTGTTCTGCTGGCCGCACTGCTTTCTGAGGAACCGCTGCTGCTCGTCGGGGCGCATGGGTGCGCAAAGAGTTTTGTGCTGGAGCGCCTTGCGGAGGCACTGGGCATGGAGTTCCGCTCCTACAATGCGAGCCTCATCAACTACGACGACCTTGTGGGCGTTCCGCTTCCGGACGCGACGCGCACGAAACTCGAATATCTTTCGTCTCCGGAAAGCATCTGGGACGCCGAGGTCGTGTTCATGGACGAGATCAGTCGCACGCGCCCGGAACTTCAGAACAAGCTCTTCCCAATCATATATGATAGGCGGGTGCAGGGGCGTCCGCTCGCGCGCCTCGTCTATCGCTGGGCGGCGATGAATCCGCCGCCGACAGACGATGAGCTGGACGAGGGCGGTGCGCTCTACCTTGGTTCCGAGCCGCTGGACGCCGCGCTTGCGGACAGGTTCCCTTACATCATGTCCGTACCGGATTGGGACGACCTGACGTCCGCCGAGCAGAAGAAGGTTCTTGCAGACCAGTTCGCGGGGCGGCATGAGTTTCCTGTCGCCATCCGAGAACTCGTAGCCGAGGCGCGCAAGTGCTACGAGGAGCTTGTTCCGGAGCTGACTCCCCGCCTGACGCCTTACATCATCACGCTCGTTCCGAAGCTCCACGCCGCGAAGTACGATGTTTCGACGCGCCGGGCGACGATGCTTTTGCGGTGCGCAATCGCCGTTCATGCGGCGCGTGAAGTTTTGTCGAGACTAACGGCTGGCGATGCGCCGGAGCTTTACGATTCCGTTCGTCTTGCGCTCCTCAATACACTTCCTGATCGGGCATGGCGGCGGCTGAACGCGGCTGAACTGACCGCCATCTGCAAGTCGGCGTGGGAACTTTCCATGCGCGACGAGAGTGATCCGCTTGTACAGCTTATGAAGATAGGTGATCCGGTTCTTCGTCTGCGGAAGATGGTTGCCGAGCGGCTCGCCGTACCGCCGGACCGCGCCGCAGTCATTGTTGGAGAGGGCGTTGCGAAGGCGAAGCCGCACCTCCGCCGCGGGCTGGCGCTTGCCACGTACCTCGGCATCCGCGAGCGTGCGGACATCCCGGCGACGACGATTGAACTGCTTGCGAAGGAGATTCACTGCGCCATCGACGCATACGAAAATACCTGCATGGTCACGCCGGACAAGTCCCAGATCGCCCGTGCGGTCGGTGCGCGCGTTGCGGACGCGAACCGGCGCTTCGGAGCCGAATCGGAATTCGCGCAGTATCATTCCAATCTCCTCAATTCCTATCTGCCCGACGGCTTTGCGGGTACATGCGAGGTCAATGAGGCATCGACGGACTTCGAGAGCCTCTGGAAGGAGTTTGGCCTGTGAACGCATACCAAAACATGTCCGGACCGCCGCGCAGCAAGGTGGAGACGGTTGTGCGGCCCATCGGCAAGCAGATCGTGTTCGACATGTGGCATATCGGCCTCGGTCCGTCGTACAACTTGAAGCAGCCGCAGTACGAGCGCGATGCGATTATTCAGGCTTGGGTCGAGGACTTTGTAAGCAAGCACAAGGCTGAACTGGACGCCGTGCCGCGACCGACTGGATTCATGGTGGGAAGCATCTGCGAGGATGTCAACTCACCGCTGGATGGCCTCATGCGAAGGCATCCGGGCGTATATCATGTCTGCACAGATCCGATCCTTGCCGTTGCGATTTTGGGCAGGGTGTCGGGTTTGATCTATGTGCCGCATCGGGAACTTAGGCTGACCGAGGATTCCTTCATCAACACAATCGGCTTCCCCGCCAAATACTTTCCTCAATTCGGGAGCGCGTCATGACCGACGAGGAGAAGATCATCGCACGGATTCTTGATGTGATACCGCCCGGCTCGTTCGAGCTGACGACGTTTCTTTCGCTCTTCCGCGTCCGTTTTTCGGAGAAGACGAAAACCGCCTGCGTGACATGCGGGGTGTCCCCGGAACTCCTGCTCAACAAGGAGTTCATCGAGGCTCATTGCCGGACGAACGAGCATCTATTCATGCTCGTGATGCACGAGCTTTACCATGTGATACTCGGTCACACCACGCTTTTTCCGCGCGCGACTGAGGCGCGGAACCTTGTGTTTGACGCGGTCATCAACGCGATTCTTTGTTCGCTCTTCCCGGGGCCGGAATTTATCTCATTCTTCACGGACTACTATCCTTCCGACGAAATGCCGTTCGCACTTCTTAGGCCTAAAGGCGCGGAAACGCCCATAGCGGCGGAATCGGTGCTCAAGCTCCTCTACGGCGGTTCGGACACCGGCACCTACCACGATGTGTACGAGGCGCTCCTCAAGAGCGGCTGCGTCAAGGAGGTCAGACTGTTGGTTAAAAGCGACGGCGAGGGCGGCGAACCGCTTCTTCTCGGTTCACACGACGGGGAGAACGAGGAAATTTCGCAGGAGATGAAGGACCTGATCCACAAAATCATCTCCAAATGGCCCAGTCCGGACCGCCCGCTCCAAGGGCAAGACCTCGGCGCGCAGGAGAGAGAACGCGGATTCGGCGCGGACGCCGATCCCACCGCCAGTTTGCGTCGCGGCATTCGCCGTCTCATGCGTCGGGCGGCGATACCCGGAAAGAAGGAGGTTTGTCGCCGCTCTATACGCGAGATGGTGTGCGAGACGGCCACGTTTCTCCCGGACTGGCACGACCGTTCGCATGAGGCGCGTGAGATGGCATTCGGTGACGCGCTTGTCTATAACACGGCCGTTAGGTTACAACGCCCGTCCAGTCGCGACAACCGGCAGGCGTTCGTGTACTTCGATGTGTCGGGCTCTGTCGCGGAGCAGGTGCCGTCCGTGGCGCAGGCACTTCTGCCGTATTGCCGTGGCGGACTTTGCACGGTTCATGTGTTTTCGACGGTCGTGCATCCGGCATCCGCCCGCGACCTTGCCGCCCGGAAGTTCAGCTCCACGGGCGGGACGGACATCGACTGCGTACTCAGGCACGTCCTCGAACTGCCGCCCAGAAGGCGTCCACGTGCCGCCGTCATTATCACGGATGGATTTACGGGCAGTCCAGACGCGGCGCTTTCGGAACGTTTCCACGCGGCGGGAATGCGGCTCTTCGTCGGGCTTGTCGAATCCGATTCCGGCTACAATCAGGAATCCGACCTCTCATCCATCGCCGACAAATTCATCAAGCTTTTTTAGACAGGATTAACAGGATTTACAAGATTAATAGTTTTGATATGAACACGACAATAAATCCTACAATCCTGATAATCCTGTAAATCCTGTCAAACAAAACGAGGAGTCAAAAAGTGAAGTCTCATATAGCCGAATACGTCTCTCCAGGGCATCCCGACCGGCTGGCGGACGCCATAGTGGAGTCCATCGTCGATCTCGCTGTTGGGCGAGACGGAGAGGCGCTTGTGGGTGTCGAGTGCGCCGTTCACACGAATCATGTGTTCATCGACGGACGAATCGCCTCCGGGAAAGGCAGATGCGCTGTCTCGAAAGAGGAGATTGAAGAGATCTCCCGTAACGTCTATCGGGAGGCGGGGTACGGCGGAATCTGGATTCACGCACCAGAGAATCTGAAGGTCGTCCAGAACGTGTGCCTTGAGCCGCTTTCGGACGATGAACGCGCCATCCGTGGTCTTTCTGACGATCAGAATGTCGTCACCGGTTACGCCTGCAACCATCCCGAGACGGACTATCTGCCGCCCGCGCACTTCATCGCCAACTATATCGGCCGGAAGCTGGACGGCTGGCGGCGGACGGTGTCCGACAGGTTCGGACCCGATTTCAAGGTGATGGTGGATATTACGGTCGCGCGTCCCGCGTGCCCGCCGCAATACCGTTGGAATCGTCTTACCCTCAGCATTCAGCATAGGGAAGGGGTGTTCGCGGCGGAACAGCATGAACTGGTTCTGCCCGTAGTGAGCGGTGCATTGGCGGAACTGGAGGCTCGCGGCCTTGCAGGCATCTCCAACCTGCCGCTGGAGAACTTCATCCTCAACGGTATGGGCGACTTCATCATCGGCGGTCCGGAGGGAGATAACGGACTTTCCGGCAAGAAGCTTGCCATCGATTTCTATGGACCGGAAATTCCTATTGGCGGCGGAGCGATTTGCGGCAAGGATCCGCACAAGGTGGACGTGGCAGGGGCGTTCAGGGCGCGGGAGCTGGCGCGGAGACTCCTGAAGGAACGCGGAGGGAGCGCGGTGACGGTTCGTCTCGGCTGGACGCCAGGCGACGCAGTGCCCGCGTTCCGCGAGGCGGAGAGTGTCGATTCGCTCGGTTTGACGCATCCGATTCCATCTTCCGCACTTCCGCCGGAAGACTGGTTTTCCATCGGTTCCATTGTAGCGGATCTGCGCCTCACGGCCATTTCTCGCCGCAAGTGCCTGCTTGCCGGATATTTTCTGGAGTCAACACCTCATGAACAGGTGTAAAGTCAAGTTTACCTTAAATTCGGCAGTTGGACAGGTTCCTTTTCAATGCAGAGGTGAAATGCGATGAAATAGGATTCAGGAATCGTGAGGGGGCAGCTGTAAATTTGGCCGCATTGCGCTATGGGAAATGGTATAATATAGGCACTAAGAAAGGTAGATAAATAGAAGATGATTCTTTATCATGGTAGCAATGTGGTTGTTGAACAACCTGAAATCTTAAAGCCAAGTCATGCACTTGACTTTGGACCAGGCTTTTATACAACATTGAACCGTGATCAGGCGGTTGACTTTGCTCAAAAAGTTGTTCTGCGCAAGGGCGGCACACCCGTGGTTAATGAGTATGAGATTGATTGCGATACAGCCTTTGGATCTTGTGATGTGTTGAAATTTGGTGAGCCTAATGAGATATGGCTTGACTTTGTTTGTTCCTGTCGCGATGGAGTTAATGTGGCCGATGGAAGGGATTTTGTTTTCGGTCCGGTTGCGAATGACGATGTGTACAGAACTTTGACGCTATATAGAGAAGGCGAACTTACAAAGGATGAAACGCTTGCCAGATTGAAGATTAAGCAACTTTATAATCAACTTGTTTTTGCGACTGAGAAGGCGCTGACCTTCATCCGATTTAAGAGGTCTGAGGTGGTTGCGTGACGGAGCGGCAGTATATAGCTTTTCTCGGCGTTTTGGTTCTTCCCTCGTTGGTGGCGGAAATTGTGAAGCGATTGGGTATCAGCGAGGCTGAAGCGACAGAGCGGCTTTATAGGTCGGAGATGTACGAAAAACTTGCTGATGAACGGCTGAAGCTCTGGCATTACAGTCCTGTTATGCTCGGAGAAATGTTTGTGGAAGCAGAAAGAACTGGCGTCATACCATATCCTGAGGAGGCGTAAGTATGAGTGAGCCAGGCAAGTTTTTGATTTACTGCATAGAAATGTATCGCCGGATGAAGAATATTTCTGGCCGTGCTGCGTATGAACTGTTTCGATCAACAGGGGCGGATGAGTATGTTCGCAATTGTTATGGTGCATTGCATACGACAGGCGAGCAATATATGCTTGAGGATATCGATGAATTTATTCAAGATCAATGTAAAAGAAAAGGATGAAATCTAACGGTTGATTGAAAGCAATATAGACCAATCGCGATGGTAGGGTCACGCGTCCTCGCGTGACCGCCGCAAGCGGCAGGAGGTTCCGAAAGGTTAGTGATTGGTAGTTAGTAGTTAGCGGTTAGCAGTTAGTGCGGAGAAGACTATCGACTAACGATTAGCAACTAACGACTAACAAATCGAAACAAGGGAATATGACTGAAGACTTTGATAAATACTATGAGGCTGTAGAGCCTGGCAGGCGCGAGCGGGCGTATGCCTGGGCGACGGCGATTGGTCTTCAGGATGTAGATGGGCTGAAGCCTTCAGAATATTTGGTTTCTACCGCGAAACGTCATATTGAGGGTGAAATTTCTCAAGATGAGGCGCGGCAACTGGTTGATGAGTATTATGAGACTAAAGAAGGGCACGATCTTCCGACGGACGTGCAAGAGGCTGACAAGGTTTCGGCGCGAATTGTCGCCATAATCAATAAGCCGGGGTTTCGTCTTTCGCCTGAATACTATCTGGGCCTTCACAAGCAGATATTCGATGGCGTTTTCCCCCATGCAGGAAAGATTCGAGATGTGGAATTGACGAAGCGAGAATGGGTACTCAATGGCGATACCGTGGAATATGAACTTTCCTGCATGATTGAAAAGTCTCTTGCGTACGATTTCGACAACGAGAAGAAATTCAAGTACAAGGGACTTTCTGAAGATGCGTTTGTGGCGCATTTCACTTCTTTTATTTCCGGCATTTGGCAGATACATCCGTTCCGCGAGGGAAATACGCGAACAGTCGCGCTGTTTGCGATAAAATACCTCAAGTCGATGCGGCATGACGTGACAAACGACCTCTTCGCCGAGAAGTCGTGGTACTTCCGTAATGCGCTGGTGAGAGCGAACTATTCTAATATCAAGCTTAATGTGGATAAGACGCAGTTGCCGCTGGAAGAGTTCTTCAAGGTGTTGATATACGGTGACGAAATAGAACTGCATAACCGTTTTTTGCGGATCGGACAGGAATACGGTACGAAGACTGCCGAGGCGGTTACGGGGATACATCGACCGGATGACGTAATAAATAGTTGTAATGACGTAATAAATGACGTAATAAAATTTAATGCTACGGAAGAAGCCGCAATTAAGGCTATCCTTCATGATTCAAGGTTGTCGGCAGAGAGACTGGCTGATATAATTGGCATTAAGCAGCGCCAGGCGCAGCGTATCATAGATTCCCTCAAGAAAAAGGCCGGCCTTAAACGGCGCGGCGCACGAAAGAACGGCGAATGGTATTTTGAGAAGTGAGGGAGTTTGGAGTTTCGGGTTGATGGTTCATTAGACAGTATTAATAAGATTTACAGGATTGGGGTTTGTTCAAGTCGTGAGTTTTGCGGTGGCAGGGAATGGTCTTGCTGTCAAGATTTTGGCAGATGAGTGGAAGATTAAAGTGGTGTTTGGTATAATGTACGCACTAAGAAAGGATGAAATCTAACGAGAGATTGAAACTTACATAGACCAGTCGCGTGCGGAGAAGGCGCGGCAGGAGGTTCCGAAAGATTAGTGGTTAGTAGTTAGTAGTCAGTAGTTAGTGAAGACTATCGACTATCGACTAATAAGTCGAATAGGAACGAGTTGCGGGGTGGGCAACCTAACCTGCAACAGCGTACGCAATCTTGCGTATCGAGCTTTGTAGAGAAATCGCCAATTTTCATTTCAGAAGCGAGATATGTAGGATGCGCTACGTGTGTACTCACACGTGGCGTGTCTCATACTATTGTTTCTGAAAGGGCGTTTGGCGATGCCTTCTACAAGACGTAGTTTTGAAGGCACGCCGCGTTTTCTTTTGTCCGCTTGGCGTTGCGTGCCTTGGTGGAAGAAGCGGGCAGAAGAGACATGTAGACATGAGCGAAAGTAGTTTTTCGATTAATCCAATTCTTAACTCGCCGTATGAGTATCCCGGGAGACATTGGGAAATGGATGGGGATAATCGTCCTACGGAAAAGATTCTTGAATTTAGGCGTCCTTCAAGTTTAAAATCTCCTATTGCAGTTGCTAAGCATATAGGGGATTGTAATCAAGGTGATTTATTTGCTATTGAAGATAAGGGTGTAGATTACGCTACAAATGATTTTATTAATTCCATTCGTGCTAAAGTTGATGAATGGAGACGCTTGCCTCAAGAGAAGTGGAATGTTACGCCTGAAACTGCGAGGCTTTTAAGGCATTGGAGAAATGGAGATAATTTTCCAGATATTAGGCCGTTCTTCTGTCAGGTGGAAGCTGTTGAGACGCTTATTTGGCTTGTTGAGGTTGCTAATTCTACTGTTGCTGGAAAGTCTTTCCTTGAGAAAATTGCTATTGCTAATGCTAATGCGGATCCCTTGCTTTATCGAATTGCATTGAAATTAGCTACTGGTGCTGGAAAAACTACTGTCATGGCCATGATTATTGCGTGGCAGACAATTAATGCTGTGCGCCATGGAGTCAGTGATAAGTTTACAAATGGCTTTTTGATAACTACACCAGGCATTACTATTAAAGACAGACTTAGAGTTCTATTCCCAAATGATACTGAGTCGTACTATGAGCATCGTAATCTTGTTCCAAAGGATATGCTTCAGCTTGTAGAGTCTGCTAGGATCGTGATTACGAATTATCATGCTTTTCAGCGTAAAAGTGTAATGGAACTTTCTTCTGGAACGAAAGCTATGTTGGTAGGACCAACTGGTGAAGGTGGTCCTCAAATGGTAGAAACGGCTGGTCAAATGATTAGCCGGGTTTTAGGAGATGCGGCAGGGCTTAAAAACATTTTAATGATAAATGATGAAGCTCATCACTGTTATCGTCAGCGTCCTCAAGATGCGGAAGCTGAAGAAGAAGGCGCTATAGAATCTGAATTGAAAGATGAAGCTAAGAAAAATGAAGAAGCTGCACGATTGTGGATTTCAGGTCTCGAAGCAATCCGCAATAAAATGCCTAAGGCGAAGGTTGTGGATCTTTCAGCAACACCTTTTTTCTTGAGCGGTAGCGGATATAAGGAAGGTACGTTATTTCCATGGACAGTTTGTGACTTTTCCCTTATGGATGCTCTGGAGTGCGGCATTGTAAAATTGCCGCGTATTCCGGTAGATGATAATGATGTGACGATTGAAGAGCTTCCCAAGTACAGAGAGCTTTGGAAGCATTTGAAAAAAGACAAGATTGGTAAAGCGTTCTGTGCAATAAAGGGCAAGGCGAAAGCAGACGCCTATAATCCTAAGAATATTCCGAATTTATTAAGAGCTGCCATTGAGGTTCTATATAGCGGATATAAGCGCGTTTTTTCGGATTGGGAAAATGCAGGATGTAAGATGCCTCCGTGTTTTATCATAGTCTGTCAAAATACGGCGATTTCTAAGATTGTATATCGCTATATCAGCGGGTATGATGTCGAGGATAAGGACGGAGCTGTGCATCACGAAAAGGGCGCGTGTCCACTTTTTGATAATTTTGATGAAGAAGATCAACCTTTATCGCGTCCTCGAACATTGCTTATAGACTCAACTCAGCTCGAAGCCGGCGAATCGCTTTCAGATGAGTTCCGAAATGCCGCGTCTGAAGAAATTGAAATTTTTAAGAGAGAACTTCGTAATCGCGGCGAAATGCAAAAGGCCGAAAAGTTAACCGATGAAGATGTTCTTCGAGAGGTTATGAATACGGTCGGCAAGCCGGGTAAACTAGGGGAGTCAATCCGCTGCGTAGTTTCGGTATCTATGTTAACCGAAGGATGGGATGCGAACACCGTTACTCACATATTGGGTATTCGCGCCTTCGGGACGCAACTTCTCTGTGAGCAAGTTGTAGGTAGAGGTTTGCGCCGATTAAATTATGAAGCTGATAATGTTACGGGACTTTTTACACCTGAATATTCAGATATATTCGGCATTCCGTTCCATTTTGCATCGGGCGTAAAAAATCCACCTCCTATTTTACCTCCCGATATTGTTCACGTTCATGCGGTAAACCCCGAACGAGAGTACTTAAAAATTCGTTTCCCTCGTGTGCTTGGATATTATTTAGAACTAGAAAAAGGGCATTTAGTGTTGGATGCCAAGTTTACTGAATCTTCAATTCTTGAAATTTCTCAAGGAGAAACAGGACCTACTATTGTAAGAATCAAAGGCGTGGTCGGGGAAAGTAATATTCTTAAATACGAGGGCGGACATCGTCGAAGATCAGATGTTATTATGCATTTGTCCAAGCGTTTTATCGAGAAATTTTATTCGACAAATCAATATGCCACGATGGATAGAATACATTTGTTCGGTCAGGTTAAACGACTTTTTACTGAATGGATAGAAGACGGATATCTGCGTTGTTATAATGTTCCAGAAGAGGTAGTTGTTGAATTTCCCAATCTTTGCGATGAGGCGTGTAATCGCGTTAATGATGCAATAGTTCGCGCTGCGACGGATGATGACAAGATGAGTGTCTCGGTTTTGCTGGATGATTTCTTGCCAACTGGGTCTACTTCAGTGGTGAACTTTAGAATTTCTCGAAACAAGAAAATCTTGCATGAGACGCGAGAAACTTCAAGTCATGTAAATTATGCCGTGTGTGATTCTAAGTGGGAAACCATTATGTGCCGCATTCTTGAAGAATGTGATACAACAATAGCATATGTTAAGAATTATGGCCTTGGGTTCGAAGTTCCATATGTGATAGGTAATGAGCAACGTCAGTATCAACCTGACTTTATAGTATTGGTTGATGATGGACATGGCCCCGAGGATCCTCTTCATCTCGTTTTAGAAGTTAAAGGGTATCGTTATATCGATGCTAACGCCAAAAAGTCTACAATGGAAACATACTGGATACCAGGTGTCAATAAGCTGAAAACTTATGGCCGGTGGGTATTCTTAGAACTTAATAAAGATCATTTTGAGCTGGATGGTTTTTCAAGTGATGATGCCTTATTGGAAAATTGTCGTAAGGCATATGCAGAATCAATTAATAGTTTGATGAATAAAGGAAAGGCTTGATACAATGGCTAAGAGTTCGAAAAAGTCTTCTAATATTGAAGTGTCGGATTATAATTTGCAAGATGAGTATAAGCGCACGACAATTTTTACTGGAGAGTGTAGTGGAATTAGCCCCGAAGACTTAATTGGAGTTTCGGCTCCTAATGTAAAGTATAGTCTTAATAACGGAGGAGCTGATTTGGAAAAGGAATTTGCGGAGCGCGACCCCGATTTGGATCCTCAGTATATTTGGCGTGGTAAGCAAAAGAATGATATTAATGAGCTTGAAACTGCCGCGCCGTTTATATATCAGCAGGAGAAGATATTCCCAAGGATGTTGATTGAAGAAATGAAGCGGCAGACGGCCATTCGTCGTGACGCGGCGGATGCTCAGCAGACATTCGCTATGCTGTCGGAAGATTTTGATCCTAATGCGAAGCCGTGTTACTATAACCATGAAGAAGGATGGAAGAATCGTATGATTCTTGGAGATTCTTTGCAGGTTATGGCTTCACTGGCAGAGAATGAGCGTATTCGCGGCAAGGTGCAGATGATTTATTTTGATCCGCCTTATGGAATTAAGTTTAATTCTAATTGGCAACCATCGACGAAAAACACCAACGTCAAGGACGGAAAGAAGGAGGACATCACCCGCGAGCCGGAGATGGTTAAGGCATTCCGCGATACATGGCACAACGGTGTCCATTCTTACCTTGGCTATTTGAGGGATCGCTTTGTCGTAGCCCGTGATTTGCTTTCAGAATCCGGCAGCATCTTTGTGCAGATTGGTGACGCCAATGTCCACAAGGTTAGGGCCGTCATGGAGGAGGTGTTTGGTGAGGTGAATTTCGTTAGCCAGATCACATACACATCTACTAGTGGGTTTAGTAGTTTGTTCATAAGCAATGTGACAAATCATATTTTGTGGTTTGCTAAGAACAGTTCATTGTGCAAATGGCGTCCATTGTTCAAAGAGAAATCGGTCGAAGGAGAAGGCGCTTCCGCATACAAGAAGATCGATTCGAATGGGCGGCGCTATAAGTTTAGCGACCTAACCTCACAGGGTGCTTCGTCAACGAAGCAGCAGTTTCAGTTTGGTGGAACCGTGTATGCGCCAAAGATGACAAGCCATTGGAAGGCAAGTTGTCCAGATGGAATGACTCGTTTAGCAAAAGCCGGGCGTATTACAAGAGGGGAGAAAACGCTTGCGTACATCAGATACCTTGATGATTTTAAGGCCTTCCCGGTAACAAATGTATGGACGGATACAACTACAGGTGGGTTTAACTCTCCGAAGATATATGTTGTACAGACCACGGAAGCAATTATTCAACGGTGCATGCTAATGTGCACGGATCCTGGTGATCTTGTTCTTGATCCAACATGTGGCTCGGGTACGACTGCAACGGTCGCTGAGCAGTGGGGACGACGTTGGATTACAATTGATACGTCTCGCGTAGCATTGGCTCTAGCGCGCAAGCGTCTTATGACTTCAAAGTATCCGTATTATCTGTTAGCTGATTCAGAGGCGGGGCTTAAGAAGGAAATGGAAATTACGGGTAAATTTATTCAGAGACCTACTTACAACAAGTTGTCTCAGGGCTTTGTATATGAGCGAGTTCCGCATATTACCTTGAAAGCGATTGCCAATAACAGTGAGATTGATACGATTTGGGAGAAGTACGAGGCAGAGAGTTTGCAGTTAAGGGAGGAATTGGGAATTAAGGAAGAATGGGAAGTGCCATTCGAGGCTTTAGATGAATGGAGTAAAGAGAAGAAAGCGAGTCATCAGAAGTTTGTTGAAATGAGGAGAACGCGGCAGAAAGAAATTGATGATTCTATTGCGCGTTCTGCAGATACAGAATATCTTTATGATAAACCATACGAAGATAAGAAACGAGTTCGCGTCGCGGGTCCGTTTACTGTTGAGTCTATAGCGCCGGTAAGGTCTCTTATTTCAGAGGCAAATGGTTCGTTGACTGATCCAGCCATTAAGTTAGCTCATGATATCGATTACGGTAATGGGGCAAATTACGTCGCTCGTATGATACGAGCTCTTAGACGCTCTGGCATAAAACAGGCGAGGAAGGGTGATAAAATAACTTTTTCGGGAGTTGAGCCTTGGGGCGGGGGTAAGTATATCGCAGCAGAGGCTTATAGTGAGGTTGAGGATAATAAAAAGACAAAGCGCTATGCAATAGCATTTGGACCAGAGTTTGGTTCGGTGACGAGGCTTGATATGCGTAATGCTTCAAGAGAAGCGCTTGAATGCGGTTTTGACGCGTTAATTTATTGTGCGTTTAATTTTGAAGCGTATGTTGAGGAAGGGGGAGCGTCGACTTTTGGTAAAATCAAGGTGATGCTGGCAAGAATGAACAGCGACCTTCATATGTCGACTGATTTGAAGGATACGTCAAGCGGCAATCCGTTTGTTATTTTTGGTGAGCCCGATATAGCAATTGAGCATACTGAAGATGACCTTTATATTGTGACGATTCGTGGAGTTGACGTTTATGATCCTAAAAAGGATGAAGTAAGAAGCGATAATGCCGATGCGATAGACTGTTGGATGCTTGATACGGATTATTCAGGAGAAGCGTTCTGGGCGAGGCAAGTATACTTCCCAGGAAAGGATGATGCCTACAAGGCTTTTAAGACATTCCTTAAGAATGATATTGATGAGGAGGAATGGGAGAGTGTGTCTAAAACAGTATCGCGTCCATTTCCGCGTCCAAAGTCTGGGGAAATAGCGGTAAAAGTGATAAACCATTTCGGTGATGAGGTAATAAAGATATTCAAGGTGTAATATGTCATTAATACTTGCCCAATCATTTGTCAAACAACTTAAGCGCCTTACGCAAAAGGAGCAGGGGGTTGTTTCGCGGACGGTTCTTGAGTTGCAGATGGATCCGACGGCGTCAACATTGTCTCTTCATAAAGTGGATGGGAACGCAGGGTGGTGGAGCGCTTATGCAAATGGAGACTTAAGAATAATTTTAAAAAGAGAAGAGAATGGTCTGATGATTCTTTGCTGGACGGATCATCATGACAAGGCGTATTTATGGGCGAGTCGCCATTTTCTTGAAGCTCATCCGAAGACCGGTGCGATGCAGATTGTTGAGATACCGGAAGTAAAAGGTGAAATATCTCAAAATGAGGATTCTACTGTTGTCGGATTGTCTAAGTCAATTTGTGAAAAGCTCGGAATCAAAAAGGACGATCTTCTAGAGTATGGTATTCCTGAGATATGGGTAGATAAGGTTTGGTCGTCCACTAATGAAGATGAACTTTTAAATATAGCGCAAGAGCATCTTCCTTCTGATGCGGCGGAAGCGGTATTATCAATAGCAGTAGGGGAAGTCCCGGTTAAGAAGCCCGTAACTGATGCTAATCCCATAATTGAGACGCCTAAATGGGAGACTGGTGATTGGTGGGTTGTTTCGGAGGATGATGATTTAGCGGCAGCGTTAAAGAATCAGGATTGGGATACTTGGTGTGTCTATCTGCATCCTTCGCAGAGAAAAATCGCATATCGTTTCTATGATGGTCCGTATCGCGTATGTGGTGGAGCGGGAACCGGTAAGACGGTGGTTGCGTTGCATCATGTGCGGCATTTGCTTAAAGAAATGTCTAATGAAAATGTACTTGTAGTTACGTTTTCTGATGTGCTTGTTGATGATTTGAAGCGCAGATTAAGGGGGTTGTTGTTGCCGAGGGAGTTTGAGCGCGTTCAAGTGTTGTCGCTAGTTGGATTTGCAAAAGGATTGTATGAGCGGATATTCCCAAAAGGCTTGAAAGTTATACCAAACGATATGCTTTATTGCGAAGCATATAGTATGCTTAATCAGATGAAGGATTGTTTGCCTGATGGAATAACACCGTCCTTTGTCCTTTCTGAATTTAAGCGTGTTATAGAGCCTCGGCAGTTAAATAATGAAGAGGCCTATATGAAGGCTCTTAGGCGAGGCGTGCATACAAGGTTAGCGGCAAATAGCAGACGGCAGATTTGGAAAGTAGTTGAGAAAGTTTATCATGGAATTAATGAATTGGATGAATATATAACGACAAATCAGATGTTTGCCAAATTGATGAATTATTTTCAATCTAATTCAGATGCTTCCAGGTTGTTTAGTTATATTGTTGTTGACGAGTGTCAGGATTTGTGTGAGATTGAGTTGGACTTTCTGACTGCTTATTTAGGTAGAGAAGGGCGGGCATTTTTTGCAGGAGATATCGGTCAGAGGATAATACGGTTTTCTTTCCCATGGAAGTCTCACGGTATTGATTTGAGAGGGAGGAGCCGAGTATTGAAGGTTAATTATCGGACTACTCATCAAATTCGTACAATGGCTGATCGATTAGCAGATTTAGAACAATCTGATGCGGACGGTGAATCCCAGAATAGAAAAGGAACGGTGTCGTTATTGTCAGGCCCAAAGCCAGAGATTAGAAAATATGCTACACAGGAAGAAGAAATAAAAGGCGTGGCAGAATATCTTAACCATCTTTTATTAGATTTAAAGATTCCAGGAAAGGCGGTCGCATTATTCTATAGAAGTGAACGAGAGCGTTTTCGTGCGTGGGCTGCGTTGGAAATGAGTTATTACAATGAAGAAATATCTAAGCCGGCTATTGTAAAAATGCTCGAATCAAAAGGATTAGAGTACCAAGCAGTAGTAGTAATGGCATGCGATAATGATGTAATACCATCTCCAGAGCGTTTAGCCGAGGCAGATTTAGTTGCTGGAATTGAAGAGATTTATGATACGGAACGAAATCTTTTGTATGTGGCTTGTACTAGAGCGCGTGATTATTTATTGGTAACATCTGCAGGAGTGCCGTCAGAATTGTTATTAGACATGAATAATTGAAAGTAGGTGAGTAATGAAAGAGAAGTTAGGTTGTGGATTGTTAATTCTGGTTGCAATTGGAGCTTGGATTGGTTTAATTAAGGGATGCCATGTGTATGATGATTGGCGGCGTAATGAGTATTTTAAAGCTCATGATGAGAAAGTGAAAACCCATACCATCACAAGATGGTCAAAAAGTAGATTTAGGTCTCGTGAGCGACGTATATGTAGCGAATGTAAAGAGTACGATGAAGTAAACTGGTGTGGAATTTGTAGTAAATATTATTGTGAAGATTGTTATGTGAATGATATTGCAATTACACATGAAGGGAAAGTTTCCGCTTATTAATTAAGAGTGCAATCGGTTCTGACGATAATAATGATTTATGAAGAAACGATAGATGTACTCGCAAAATCGCGGAGTCAGCCATCGAAAGCCTTAGGATTTCCGCGATTTTTGTTTTGGGATAGGTTTTTTACCCAAAGTCGCAAATTCGATTGAATCTGTCAATGTGAAGGAACGTAACGGGAAGGAAACCTTGAAAAAGGGATGTTTGTTGATGTTGCTTTTGGGAAAAATTTCTGCATTGACCATGTCCATGGTTTATAAACAATGAACATGGTTTGTCTTCTGCAGGATTGCATTTGTGGAAGCGATGATTTTGAATAGAGCTTGAAGTGGGGCATGAGATAAATTTGACGCCTTGTCACTTTTTAGTTTTTTTTTAGTTTTTTTTTTCTGGCCCCTATTGAATTTGATTATGGGTTTTGATATAATACGCACCATCAAGACATCAAGAAGTAGGAAGCTTAAAAAAGCTGAATGCGCCAACCGAGTGAAACGCCACGGTGGTAGCTGAAAAAGCGATGTGCCCGAAAGGGAAACATGTTTCAACAGACCGTTCGTCTTGATTGCAAGATGAGCGGTTTTTCGTTTGCGGGGAAGGTCCCCATCCTTGATGGCTTGACGAAAGGAAATGCAAACGATGACAATAAACATTTGGAAGTCTGGTAACGACGAGAAGGAATTCAAGCCTATCAAGGTGCTTGGAAGGTCGATAGTGGTTCTTCGAAAGACTCTCAGCGAGGCCGATCAGTGTAAGGCCATGATGAGAAGGAATGCGCGTGGAGAAAGCGTGCGAGAGGAGACTCCCATTGCGATTGATTTCACGACGGTGACTTCTGTCCAGGAAGACTTCAAAACCGGCGGTACGATAATCCTCGACAGAAGGACGGCTGTCGCCGTACGGGAACCGTTCTCGGAGGTTCTTAACATATGGGTTGATGTTCATAACCGCATGAATCATATGCAGGCAAGTTGATGATTCTTAAACCTGTAAAACAGTAAAACAACACAAGAAGGAGAAAGACTTATGAAAGAACTGACCCCTAAGGCTCATGCCTACATCGATGATGCTGTCCGATATGTGTTTGGCGGCAGTAAAATCAAAGGTGCCGATCTTTATGAAGACGGCGACAATCCATTTTCGTATCTTATTGAGATTTCCATGCAAAACGATGAACAGCTCGTTCTGCGGAAATGCAACGAGCTGTTTCACCTCATCGGGTTGCTGCCCGAAGACAGGAGTCTCGTTATGGGAGAACAGAGCGACTTTTGCGAAATTGTAAAGGGCGGCAATTCCGACGAGGAGATATATGTCGCATCGTTCAACCATCCGGCCGTGTTTGATCTTAGCGAAGATGATCCGGAGATCAGTTTCGTCCTAAAGAACTGGCGGCAATTGAATGACGGCGATAAGGATAAGGGGTCGGCAGAGATTAAGAGACTGGTTGACGGAATCAAAGACGGGGCGCTGAAATCGAAAAGCACGGATGGCTATCTGGTGCTGAAAGGTGAGTTCTATGATGCGATAGAGCTCTGCGACAAGACGGTGGAATATCGTGATTTCACCGAATACAATCTCAAACGGACGATTGGAATAAAGACTATCCGTTTCAATCGCGGCTATGTGAAAAATGCTCCGCAGATGAAGTGGTCTGTGGAGGCGGTAGTGCTTCTCGATGGTGACGGCGATGAATGCGATCCGTTCAATGTGCCGGATGACTTCTGGCCTACGGCGATTGCGATACATCTTGGCAAGCGGATCGGTTGAGGATTATAGCGGAGGGGCAAATGGGCGAAAGACATCTATATCGTGGTGTAAACGACTATCAAGGCAGCATTGACGAGTCTGGAAACCTCTATGATGAACGGCATAATCTTGTCGGCAGGATTGAAGGCAACGATGTCTACGATTTCTGCAATATAAAGCAGGGTACGGTCGATGATGCCGGGAAACTGTGGGATGCTAGCCATGGATATGTCGGAACTTCGTATGGAGATAACTTCATCGGTCCGACATATCGGGATACAGGTATGGTGAGAGGAGATTCTATTGGGAATGGCGCCGGTTTTGAATATGGTGCTTTGATGATGTTGAAAAAGCGGAATAGAAGATATTCAGGAGAAATAGTCGATGGCGACTATAGGTTTGGAGATGGTTCTGATTGCGAAGAGAATGATGATGACGGAGATGTTGAAGACGAATCCTGGGATGATGTGGACGATGGCTGTGAATCGGACGAGGATTACCACCATTGGAGGGATGATGGTAGGAAAGGCAGGAAAGGCTGTGGGAGTCGTGCTGCAAATCGGGAAAAGGCAACGGGGTGCGGAGAGGTTCTAGGAGGTTGCATCAGTATAATTTTCGCAATTATCTTATTGAGCCAGTTGGTAAGGGCATGTTGGAAAGGTGAGATTGTTTTCTGATCCGTAAGATTTCGCTTTTCTCTTTTATTGACGAGCCGGAAAGACAATGAAGCTGATTTTTGAGTATGATGGTAAGCAGCATAATTTTAAGGGTCCCGATGCGGATGGGTTTTAGTCCATTGTGGATTCGGATGGAGCGTTTAATAAGCCACTCTGGGAAAAGTTCTGTGAGCTTGAGGCAGATGAGGAGAAAAACACGAATTCGGCTATTGGTGGGAGAGTCAAATATCGCTTGCCAAGAGAGCGATGGAGAGGGAAGGTGCGAAAATCCTTGAGTTCGAGGACGAAGAGGTTGATATGGAGGATAAGAAAGGAAAACCTGTTATCTCTTAAGTGGGAGGCAAGATGAAGAGATCGGCAATATGTTTGCTTTCTTTTGCCGTAGCGGTTGCGGCTAAAGCTGATTATTGGATGACTTTTGGCAGGACACCGGGCGGTCAGTAGTATTCGCAGGTCGGATATGTGAAGCCTGATGCGGATGGGTTTGTCATATTCAAGGCAGGAGCAGTTACGGTTGCTGTCTACAAGACACAGGTGTGGTATCTGAAAATGCCTGGCGAAGTCCCGAGCATGCCGAATCATTGACAGCCGCTGTCTGGCGGGAATTCATTTATCTCTTCACTGGAACAAATATTATAATATTTGCTCCAGTGGATTTGAATGATCGCGTGTCGCTCTAAAAAGAGTTTGGTCCATAGCTTATATTTGCCGATTTGAAATCTTACTCTATCCTTATTTTTTCCTCGGCGGCAAACAAGCGTCGCGTTCTTATTCCCTGAAGGATTGTAGTGAGTGCTGAAGATGGCATATTGCGAAGTGCAACCGTGTCCTGCCAAATGTAGTGGCGGATTGTACGCAGGAATAGAATATATGAATAGCTCAGGGACACAGTTTGCAAGCTATGGTCATGGTAACGCACTTCCATTACACATCAACTGTTGCTCAATTCTCATGTATTATAATATGTGAGAATTGGCGATTTTCTTACGATGCTTCGAGAGCCTTTTTCTTACCACCGCATTTTGCAAAATGCGGTGGTAGATTGATGCTTGAGGCGAGACACCTGAAAAGGGATGTTTGTTGGCGCTGTTTTGTGTGAAAGTTTCTGCTTTGACCATGTCCATGGTTTATAGAGCCACTTGCAAGACCCTGTAAATTTGGTAGGGCGGGCTGTCCTCAGCCCGCTGCGGTGGCGTAGGGACACGCCACCCTATCAGGTTTTGCAAGTGCCCCTATGAACAATGAACATGGGTTGGACTTCTCACGGATTGCGTTTGGGGAAGCGATGAGTTTGGATGGAGCGTAATGTGGGTAATGTGCTAAATTGTGACATTGAAATTTTGGGGCGAAAATTGAGAGGTGTTGAAGCATTTGTGATATCTGCAGTAGGGAATATGGTATAATTGATGCCGTCAAATCGGTTGAGAGCTGTTTCGGGAAAGGGATATTCGGCGAATATCCAAATGAATATTCTCGATGTTCCAATACGCATGTAATTTCTCAGAAAAAAAAAAGGAACACAAACAATGGCAAATGAACTGGACGAACTGACCGGCTCCGTCAACGGTGCAGGCAGAGACATAAACGTTATTGAAAAGCAGCTCGCTACCCGAGTCGGCTGGGGTTCGACACTGTTCGAGATCGTGCTGTGGTGCCTCTTCATAGTTCCGGGACTGATCTTCCTTTTCATGAAGATCGGTGCCAAAAACTACTTCCAGCAGCTTCAGCAGAAGATTCAGGCGGATGCATCGACCATCGACAACTACCTTGAGCAGCGGGTTCAGATCCTGAAGAACTTGGCCAAGCTCGTCGAAAAGGCAATCGACCTCGACAAGGACGTCATGAAGGCCGTCGCCGCGTTCCGTGGCGGAAGGCTGACCGATGGCGAGAGAAACGCAGTCGCCAACCAGATCGACGGATGCTTCGGGCGTCTCTTCCCGCAGGTCGAGGCGTATCCTGACCTCAAGGCGCACGCCGCAATCGCAGAGGCCATTCAGCAGAACAGCTACCTCCAGAAGGAGATCACTGCCGCTCGCCAGCTGTACAACGACTCCGTCATGCAGTGGAACGCGGACATCTTCGACTGGCCGACGAAGCAGATTGTCGCCGCCCGCGCCGGTTACACGACGCGCATACCGTTCACCGCATCCGCTGAGATCAAGTCTCAGGCGAGGGGAACCTTCTTTTGATTGAGGATGTCTATGAGCCGCTTGCGTGTTATCGTGACGAATTTCGCAAGAAGTTCGCCACGCTGACGCGTGAGAAGTTCAAGGAACTTACGAAACGCTCTGGCATTGACGTCAGGGCGAATCGTGCGCTCGTAGCCCGAATCAAGAAATTGCAGGAGCAGGCCGATTCGGCAAGCACAAAGAAAACGTGCTACGGATGCCTGATGGCTATTGGTTTCGTCGCTGCGGTGGTCGCGCTCATCGGTGCAATAGCCACAAACGGAACGGACAAGCAGACCCAGGGGCTGTGCATTCTTGGCATAGTGGCGGGGTTGGCTCTGGGGATCGCCATGGTTCCTCTCTTTAACGCGGTGACGAAACTGCTCGCCAGTCTCGAATCGCAGATTGCCGCGAAGAAAGGAATCGCATGGAAGCAGATGGAGCCGCTGAACCGGCTCTACACCTGGGATGTGACCGTCAAGTTGATAGAGGCGACGGTGCCGCGTCTGGAATTCGATCCGTATTTCACGGCGGACAGGCTCGCGTCCTTGCACAGGCAGTTTGGGTGGGACGATTCCTTTAACGACGGCAAGTCCATAATCTTCGCACAGTCCGGCGTCATAAACGGGAATCCATTTGTGTTCGGGCACTATCTCGACATGGAATGGGGCGAAAAGACATACGAGGGCACAAAGGAAATCTCCTGGACGGAGTGGGAAGAAGGAGCCGACGGGAAACGGCATCGCGTCAGGAGATATGATACGCTATACGCCCATGTGACAAAGCCGGTACCCGTGTACAGCGAGCAGAAGCTCCTCATATATGGTAACGACGCCGCGCCCAATCTTTCGTTTTCGCGCCAGCCGTCCGGACTGACCGGGAAGGACGGAGAGCTCTGGAGCTCTATCCGCAAGAAATGGCGATTGAGTCGGTTGAAGGCGTATTCACGCGACTTGACCGACGACTCTAATTTCACTCTGATGAGCAACCAGGAGTTCGAGACTTGGTTCCATGCGAAAGACCGCGACCATGAGGTCGAGTTCCGCCTGCTGTTCACGCCGGTTGCGCAGACGCAGATGCTGAATCTGATGAAGGACACGTCGGTCGGCTACGGAGACGATTTCACATTCATCAAGCAGAGGAAGGTAAACGTGCTGTTCTCGCAGCACCTTAACGAAGCGACCATCGACACCGATCCTTCGCGGTTCCACAACTGGGATTACGATGAGGCGTTCTCCTTTTTCGTCGAGTTCAACGAGAGGTACTTCAAGGACACCTACTTTGCAATGGCTCCGCTTCTTGCGATTCCGCTCTACCAGCAGATGCGGACGCACGAGGATATATGGAAAGGTGTTCTCGAACGCGAGGCTTCATCCTTCTGGGAACATGAGGCCGTTGCCAACTACCACGGAGAGGACAAGTTCGAGCACCCGAGCTGCATTACCCGCAGCATCCTAAAGACCCATTTGATCCAGCGGGAGAGTGGCGAAAGCACGATAGCGGTAACCGCCTACGGTTATCGCGGGGTGGAGCGGGTCGATTACGAAGAAGTGTACGGCGGCGACGGCAAGTGGCACAAGGTCCCCGTGCATTGGACGGAGTATCTCCCCGTGCAGCGGACGAGCAATATGTGTCTAAGCGAGCGCGGCACGTCTTCAGACCTCTTCAAGCGCCGCGCCGCCACCTCGCGTGAGAGCGCCTATCGCCGCTCTATTCTTTCCTATCTTGCAACGACATGAGACAACAATGGCATATTCGATAGACAGTCTTGAAGTTGCGGACAATCCGATTGTGCTGTTCAGGGGCATTGTCGGAAGCCGCGCATACGGAACGCAGAACGCGAACAGCGACACAGACGTTCTCGGCATCTTCGTCGTGCCTTCCGCCGAGTATGCACATTGAATATTTTAGTTTTTCTTTAGGGGGCTATTGAATTTGATGATGAGGTTTGATACAATGCGCACCATCAAGACATCAAGAAGCAGGAAGCCTGAAAAGGCTGAATGCGCCAACCGAGTGGAACACCACGGTGGTAGCTGAAAAAGCGATGTGCCCGAAAGGGAAACATGTTTCATCAGACCGTTCGTCTTGATTGCAAGATGGGCGGTTTTTCGTTTGCGGGGATTGTCCCTCTCCTGATGGCTTGACGAAGGAGAAAAACAATGAACAACTGTTCCGAGTATGTAAGTTCCGGCCATCCTGACAAGGTTACAGATCTCATCGCCTCTTATCTGCTTGACG
>SUVZ01000396.1 GCA_015061765.1 Lentisphaerota bacterium | reverse complement strand
CCTTGGCTGCAACGTTGAGCGACTGACGCATGCCGTCGGAATCCGAATCCGCAAGACGGTTCGCCGCCCGGATTGCGAGTGAAACGCCGGTCAGGTTCTGTGAAAGCGAGTCGTGAAGTTCCACGGCAAGACGCGTGCGTTCGTAAACTTTAAGGTCGGAAGTGACATGCGCTAACTTTTCGTCCGCAAGTTCACGTCCGCGCCGTTCAGCGAGGCGGTTCAGCATTCTGTTCCAGATGAATATGCCTGCGAGGAGTCCGAGAAGTGCACCGATGACGGCAGACAGCCTCCCTGCCGTCCACCACGGGGGATATGCGAGTATCTTAATGTCGGCAGGAGTGCGTACTATGATTGAGAATCCTTCTATGTGCGGGAACGGCGCGTTAGGATGCCAGTTGCCGGTTTCCATAAGGCAGGTTCCTGCAGCGGATATCTTGCATCCGACTTCCACATTTTTGAATGCATCCGGACATGAACCGGCGTCAACATGAACCATCTGCCTGTCGCATTCCATCACTAGTCTATTGTATTCCTCTGTTTGGGGAACACTTATCACACGTCCTTTCATCTGTATGGCTCTGCCGTGGTATTTAGTCTGGAACGCAGGCTCTCCCGCCTCCGTCATGGTTAGATTTCGGACGGTGACGTCTTCCGGCGTTTCATCGGAGCGTTTCTGTCCGGCATCATTGAACGGTCTCCATATTCCCCGTGAGAGATTGAGGCGGTACAGATCCGTTTCCGGTCGTCCCGCGACTTCGACAAAGTCTCCGTATTTCGGCGGATTGCCGTCGATCAGATCCACGCGGACAATGGAATTGTCGGCGGTGCGAAGCAGAATCCTGTCTCCATTCCAGACAGCTATGACTTCCCCGGTTGTACGCCTCCTTCCGACGGTATTCAGATTCGGCAGTGCGGATTGAGATATTTCATTTAAATCTGGAATGTCGAACAGGTTCGCCGGAGCCGGTTTTGTGACGATGAAATCGCTCCATCCCGTTGCGTATATCGTATTCCCGATCATTCTTCTCATTCCGCGATTGCGTGTGTATATGCCGACTGCGGTCGCTTCCGAACCGATAAGTCTCTGGATATCATGCTCTTTATCATGATTGTCCATCAGGCATACAAATATGCTTTCCTGTCCGTGCTGCAGTTGAATGTAATCCCAGGCTCTGTCGATCTCATCGCGGAATGCGTCGCGTACCGTTCCCTTTACTTTCACCAGCCGGTTGTCGTATGTTCCGTTGCGAATATCGGTCCAATTGATGTCGACCGGGGGTGACTGCGGTTTGTGTGAAATGATTTCAATCCGTTCAATCTCCGCATATATGAAATTTGTCTGCAGTTGCCGCTGTGTGCGTCCCTGCGCTCTTATTATGTCGCCTTGTCTTATCTGAGGGAAAAGGCGTTGCTGATTTCGCTTGAATAACGTGCTTCCGCTTGAGTCTTCCGCTACAAACGCCTGGGTCGATGTCTTTACCGGGGAGGTTACTGTCGCGGTGATGTCGAACGGTACGCCCGCTTCAGCAATGCCGTCGGTCATTTTGGCGAGTGTGGCTACGGTTCGGATTACCGCGCCGGTTTCTGTTGGGGTTTGAGAGGCTGCCGACGCTGGAGTCGGCATAGAAGCGAACATTTGAAAAATGACAGCGATTAATAACATTTGCAGGATAGTTTATCATATCTTAACTATATGTATGTAGCCCCCTATAATTGGGGGGTGTTCAATTGGCGCGCGAAGTAGTATATTGAGAGACGTTTTTAAGAAACATTAAATTAAGGAGGATTGACCTATGAGGGTAAAAAACATATTTAACGGGGGTAAGGCGTTTTGTGCTGTTCTGACTTGTTTGATATGGTGCAATGAGTGCGCGGCAAAGGAACTGTCCACAAATGAACTGGCGGCGCTTGTCGCTGCGGATCTTTCGCATTCGGTACGTCCCGGCGGCGGGGCGGACGATAAGGTTTTCTGGAACAAGAACAGCTTGAATTTCATGTATCCTCCGGCCTTCGATTTTGCTTTTGTGGAGGGGGCTAAGACGTACAGGTTTACAGTGACCGATGGCAATCTCGATGAACATGTGTTTACGGCCGCGCAGCCGAGTTCGGATCTCTCGCCGGTATGGAGCGCAGTTCCTGTAGGATACGTTCGCGTGCGTGTCGAAGGGCTTGATTCAGGAGAGAGGGTGATCGGTCTTGCCGGGAAGCGTCGCTTCTGGAAAAGCGCCCCCTATGAGCCGGGTGCATATCAGGATAAGCCGTATTCATATACGAAGTGCATAAAACGCTACTACATGACGCTTTTTTCACACACTAACACGCAGCATTTTCTTAAGTTCGGCCGCCCCGACGGATATACGGATTTGCTCAACATCTATCCTGCAAAGATGAATTCGGCGCTGATCCGCGGAATGATCCGGTTCGCGCAGATCGATCCTGCGCACAGGGAGTCCGCCATGAAGATCGCCCGGAACGCCGCCGACTACATGCTGTCCATATCCCAGCCTGCAGATGCGCCTCTTGCCTATTTTCCTCCTACATACTTCAAGATGGAAGGGCAGAAGAGCAATTTCGCTTCGGTGAAGTATGCCGGACAGAATATGCTTACGTATCCGGCCTCAATGGCTATGGCGTATCTTGATCTTTACGCAGCCGTCGGTGACAGGAAGTATCTCGATGCCGCCGTGAACATCGCGAAGACTTATGAAAAGCTTCAGCTGGAAAACGGCACATGGTACATAAAGATGTGGGAGAAAGACGGCAGACCGGTCATCGAGGGCGACGGGAATAATCCAGTCAAACTCATTCCGACGGGAATCTGCCGTTTTATGGAGCGGCTTTCGCGTGAAGCCAAGGATAATCAATGGCGGAACATTGCAGATAAGGCATTCGGATATATTGAGGCGGGGCCTCTTAAAACATATGATTTCGCTCCTCAGTTCGAAGACACAATACCTTCTGCCCACCACCGGGATCTTACATCGGCGATGCCTTTGGAAATTGCAAGATATCTCTTGAAGCGATTCCCCGACAATCCCGCCCGAAGAGCTGAGGCTCGCGAACTGATCCGATGGGTGGAGGATCAGTTTGTGTGTTGGCGCAAGCCTTGCCGTGCGGACGGCAGAGGCATTATCAGTGAACCCTGGCATGGGTTCAATCCTGTGTGGAGTCCCGTATGCCCGATGGACGATATGAGTTATAAACACTACAGAAACTGGGAGGACTCATTTGATGAATGGATAGATGTTCCCGGGGTTCGTGAAAAATACCGTTGGCAGGTGATGATCAACAGTCTGGTGGCCTCGACGGCCTGTGCCTATCTTGAACTGTACAGAATTGACGGCGACAAACTTTCGTTGGCGAAGGCGAAGACGCTCGGCGACTCCATTGTCAAGGTTCAGGCTATGGGCCCGGACGGCGAAATCGCGACGCAGTGGGTGATGAGGGATGTTCTGAAAGGTGTTCACTGCACCGAAAACTGGACCAACTGCGGTGTTGGAGCCGCTATAGGTTTAGAGGAACTCGCACAAAAGTTTGAAGAGAATCTCTGAGTGCGAAATGTTATGCGAGACGGCATGAGCAAAATCAGATCTTTTGCGATTGGGACAATCGTAGCGCTATCGCTTGTCCTGACGGGTTGGTTCGGACGTGAAGCGGTTGGTTTCAAGGAGGTAAAGGAGGCTCCGCGCCCGCCGGAGCCGCCGTCCGTAGCGGTCGTCACCGTCACCAATGCGCTTGTCACATGTTCCGAAGAGTTGGGACCCCGCTCCTGCTACCGGTGCAACCAGTATCTCTATTGCACGGAGCAGTTCATTCCGAAGCTCGGCGTCTCCACGTCGGAGGCGATCGGGGAGGTGCTCAGAATATGCCGCGAGAACCTTTCTCCTGGATTTATAAACGACTGGTCTGGCTTTACGTATGAATCGTTGAAAAGCCGCGGAGACGAAGGACTGCTCTTCGGACTTTCCGTCTTT
>SUVZ01000395.1 GCA_015061765.1 Lentisphaerota bacterium | reverse complement strand
ATACTGCGCCGGGTGTAGCCGAGAGGCGTTTCTCGAACTTTATTGTCAGCGCAAAAGGTGGTTCTGATCTTGTGCCGGCGTTAGTCATTGCCGGTGCGCCTTCTATCACTGTATGGCATCGCTGGGGAGTTGAGGACTATGATGCTGCCAATTCGGCATGGGAGAAATTCAGGGCGGCATACACGACGGCAGGCGCCGGGAAAACCAATTTTGAGGATTCCGTGCTATTTGACCGCCGTATTGCTGATGATGTGGAGCATACAGCCAAGATTGTGAAGCAAGATGGTCGAGTGCGGTTCTTGGTTGACGGGAAAGAGGAGGCTCCTGTCATCTACAAGAATCCTTACAGCTGGGGATATTCGTGGGGTGACTTCGATGGACGTGGATTTGCTCGCGAGGGTGTGAGACTCCAGTCGTTCCAGGTGGGCTGCGCGCGCCATTGGACGAATGGAGTTTGGAATGTCGAAGCAACGATGCGCGATATCCGCGACATGATGCGCGTTTCTCCAGAGGCTCTTGTTATTCTTTCGTTCAATGCTTCTGCGCATCCCGAGTTTGCAGAAAAGCACCCTGACGAAATATGGCGCAATCCCGACGGGACGCCATGTGTCGGCAAATGGGAGCATATGTATTCGCGCCACTTTTCGAGCAAATACAAAAAACCTTACCGCGATGGATGTTGGCCGTGGATTTCCCACAGCTCAAAAGTGTATCTTGCGTACATGAATGAGGTTTTGGGCGAAATCATAGCGAGACTCAAGCGTGAAGGGCTGTCAAAGCGCATTGTAGGAGTTCATTTTTGCGGCTGGCATGATGCGCAGTTTGCACCGTACCGTCCTGACTACTCGCTTCCGGCAAAGGAAGGGTTTCGTGAGTTTCTTGCTGAGAAGTACGGCAAGGTATCGGAGACCCTTGAACTTCCTGTTCCTGAAAAGAAACCATTGCTTAATCCGGAAAAAGAAAAGCTCGCCCATGATTTCAATATCTACCTTCACCTCGCGCCGTTCCGCATCCAGGAGTCGATGGCGCGCCATGCGAAGAAATGTTTCGGCAAGGATATTGTATGTATGCACTGGTGCATGGGGCCGTTTACCGGTGAAATGCCTGGTGCATTCTATCTGGACGAGTTCATGAAGTCCGATGCGATGGACGCACTCGTTGCACAGCCTTCGTACACGCGCCGCTTACCAGGTCATCCGGTTGGGTGCAGTCTTCCTCTTGCCTCATTCACTCGCAGCGGCAAACTTTATATTGACGAACTCGATCTTCGTGCTTGGGGCGAGATTCCCGGTTACGTCAGAGAGGAATCAATGGGTGGACTTGGTTTTGCGATGGATCTTCCTGAATGGGAGGCAGTCAACCGCAAGATGGCTGGTCGCATGGTTGCCGCTGGACATGGGTTCTGGTACTACGACATTTCTGGTGGTTTCTACAATCCGTCCGGGATTAAGGAGGATATCGGCTCGGCCGTCCGCACGTATGCGAAGTTGCGGCACGGAGCTGCACCAGAATGGAAGGCTTCGGCGGCGATTGTTGTCGATTCCGAGGGAATGCTCTGGAGTAACTTCATAGGAGAGCCCAAACATCCTAACGGTAAGGCAATCGTCAATGGACAGATCGGTCTTCTTGCTGCGAGCGGAGTTCCATTCGATGTATGGACGTATGATGACGCCATGAAGTGCACCGGCGAACTTAGTTCGCGCAAGGTTGTGGTGCTCGCCGGTTTCTACCGTGTTGATGATGTGCGGCGGCGTTTCTTCGAGTCGCTTGCGTCTAACGGGGTGACATTGGTCTTTCTTGCTGGTACTGACGGTTTTCGCAAGAACGTTCGCAAGGAGGGTTCATTCCCTCGTATCGTGGCCGAGGATAAGTCACGCGAATGCGAGTTCCTGAGTCGTTTTCATGCCGATTGGATGCGCTGGAGCCTCGGCATAATCGGCGGCGACATTGCATTCTCCCATATGCCGCCGTCGTATTACTTTGATGAGAAGTCGGAAACGGTTGTCCTTGCACGCTATGCCATCGACAGAAAGCCCGCTGTCGTTCGCCGAGGGAAGCATATTGCAGTTGGACAGGCTGCTGGTCTTACGCCGCGTTTCTTCAACCGTCTCGTACGCGAAGCCGGTGGCTATGTTCCAGTCGAAAAGGGGATGGAAGTGGAAATGAGCGGAGAGTTTATTTCGGTTACTGCTCTTGAAAGTGGACACTTCGATTTCCGTCTGCCGTTTCCATGCAAGGTCGTAAATCTAAAGACGGGACAAACGGCTAAAACAGTAGGCGATGTTCTGCCGCTTGATCTCGTGGCAGGCGAAACGCGTTGGTACTCTATTGAAAAATAAAAAGGAAGATAATGAAACACGGTATCGTTAATATCAAGTGCGTGGCATTTCTGTTTGCTGCTACGGTTTCATCGTTTGCGTCAGCGGGAGTGGACGATCCGATTTGGGTTAAGGTAGCTCCCGCGACCGCTGCGCCGGAAGTGAAGAAACAGGCAGACTTCGTCTGCAAGGGCACGAACGACCAAGATACTCTGCAGATGGCGCTTGAGATGTGCGCTAAAAAGGAACGAGATATTCTTCTCTTCAATGGAGTATACATGATCGACGCCTTTAGCGAGCGTCCGGACAAAGGGCCGCGCGCGGCGGTGGTGATCCCGAACATGAAGAGGTATTTTGTCTTCAAGGGACAGAGCTTCTTTCAGGCCGGAAGAACCACTTCGCCGTCGAACGGCGTAGTGTTGTACGCAAGATCATCCATTTGGAAGACGGCCGGAGAGGGCATTCCGTCGGTATTGCGCGGCGAATGGACGAAAAACGGCATCGGTTCTCAGTTGGGCGGCGGCTTGCGGATTGAAAACATTTGCGTGTTCATCTGCGACGCGCAGCATCCGGCGCGGTGTGTGGATTTGAGGTGCAATGACGGGGTTGACGTCAAGAATATGCGCCTTAGAGGCATGGGCGATCGTTGCATGAATGGTGATTCTTGGCCCTACAATAAGTTCGGTCCGTTGCCGATGCCGCACATCGATTCAATCGGCATCACCATGACAGGCGGAAGCAACATCCCACTCGCCCGCTACGACAACATCCACGCAAGCGGCTTCGGACAGGCGTTCCAGGCTGGCGGTGAACATGTGATCTGCAACAGCTGTCTCTCATCGTACAACCTCTACGGCTGGACGTTCGGCAACTACCGGTTCGGCCTTCCCGTAGGCGCGGCCGACAATCATCCAATCGTGCTCATAAACTGCGGTGACGAGCAGAGCGTGCACCTGCCACTGTTCGTGAAATGCGGCGACAACGGCGGTCGAATCCACGGCCTCCAGTCCGTGACGATGATTGGCATGAACTTCGAGCGCGTACCAGGGCAGACGATTGGTGGACAGGTTGGCGATGGAATGCGCGAAACGATTCCCGGTACATGGCGCGGTCATATCGAGTACACGATGCAGCCCGAATGGAACGCGACAAATGGTGTGCATCAGGCTCTTTGGGAAGAGGACGGTAGCGGAACGGGCTTCACGACGCGCAACCTTGCCCACAAGACCGTAGGTGATTCCGAGGAGCGCCGCAAGTACTATCCTCAGTTCGGTCAGCAGTACTTTGATACCGATCTCGGAAAACTCCTCATCTGCACCGATCCTGCCAAGCGCAAGTGGGTGGACGCGATGGGCAATCCGGTTGAATAAGGCAGGTAGGTGGGACGCTGCCGTTAATGGTGCTTGTGCTTATGAAGAGATTGTCTCGCAGTATCCTGACAGCAGTGTGGGCGGCGGCGGTTTTGTTCGTACAATTTACGGTAAACGCCACCGCTGCACAGAAGGATGGATGCAGCGCTTCTTCATCGTTTCTTAATGAAGCGAAGGTTGTGCCGTATCTGAAAGGCCGTACAGACAAGGATCCCTTGTCGTATAGGGTTGGGGAGGAAATCGTTTTTACCGTTACGCTTCATGGGGCGGCATCCTTCCCTGACGGGGTTA
>SUVZ01000394.1 GCA_015061765.1 Lentisphaerota bacterium | reverse complement strand
GGATTGTCGTGACCTCGATTGAGCAGGTGTAGACCGTTTTGCCATCCGGGCTTGCCACCGTTGCCGTCGCGTCATCAGACAAATTCCAGCCCTTCGAGGTCACGACAATCCCCTTGGGTTGGCGGGTCGTCGGATCGATATCAAGAAATGCGCTCGCGCCGGTGCATCCGGTTATGACGGCCGGAGGAACGGAAGCATATTTGAGAGAGGCAAAGCCATCGTCGGACGGCAGTGAGATTGAAGCTATCCTCCTGCCTTCGCCGGGGCATTCCAACGCCATGGAAAAACTGGAATGGATTCGCTTTCCATCATTGCCCCCGGGAATGTTGTCGGCCCAACACTCGCCAAGATCAACTGTAAGCCCCCCCTCAAAGATTGTAAACGCGGTTGGCTCGTAGCCGCTTTTTGCAGAGCTACCACCTGTCCATCCATAGCCATACGTAGGCTTGATTGTACCGCCGTCAACGTTAACATAGAACTCCGCCGTCGGCACACTGCCGTTCGCGGTGACCGTCAACCGCGATGCTGAGAAAACCGCACCGTCCGATATATTTACAACCTCTTTAGTATTGGCTGTGCGCGAAGCGATGAATTGTTTATGAACAACGAACTCGGTCCCTTCGCCGCGAACGGAAAAGGCGCCGTAATGCCCCGCCTCCGTCTTAATATCATAGCCAAGATTGATTGAATTCGATGCGACTACCGTTGATCCGCCGGAAACATCCCAGATATTCGTACTGCCGTTGCTGCCGAGCTTGACGGCGCCACCGAACGCATAGTCGCCTCCTCTCAATCTGGTAAAGGAATTCGCATAGCGTGCTGCAAATTCACCACCAAACGACACCGCCGAACCATAACAATTCGCATCGAAAGATCCATACACTTGGCTGTTATTGGCAAACACGACTGTAGACCCTGATAACGGCGACAACTGCAGACCGCCTTTGCGCATATCAAGCGAATCGGCTGCGATAGAGGAGCCTGTCAGCCTGACAGACCCGTGACCGGTCAAGGAAAGTGCTCCACCGAGCGCGATAGTTCCCGCATAAGTTATGGCTGCATTCGCACTGCTGACATTGTTCGTGAACGCTATGCCCGAAGAGGACTCCACGGGGCCAGCCCACAGGCGGCGCTCGCCGAAACCGACGGCAGTCGCATCTTCGATCTTTACGGAACCGTCTTCTTCACAACGTAGCTTCCAGTTGATGGGTTTATCGAAAGTCGATGTCCACCACCTGAGCGTAGATCGCAGAACAACACAATTCTTTGTCGGATCACCGGCCGACATATCGATATTCTCAAACAACGTCGGTCCCTCGATTATAATATTGCCGTCACCAATGACACGTCCTCGCTTTTGTAGCTGGAATGTTCCGGAACCACGCTTGGTGAAACTGTAGCCATTTAATGAGATGCAGCTGTCGTTCAGCGCCGAAGCGTAACCGAAACCCGTCTCCACCCCGATATCTACCACGGCATCTGCTGTCAATGTTATATTCTGAAACATGCGATCCCATGCAACACCGCTGTTTCTGACCAAAGCCCCTGTCGAGCCAGACGCCCCAGATCCGCCCATTGTCAGAGACGGACACCACGGCTGCTTACCGCACACGGTCTCCGATCCGCTCAAATCAAGCGTCGCGCCAGGAGTGATGACGATGGACGCTGGATTACCGAGATTCCCGATGCGGTTGATCTTGAGAATTCCGGCATTGACTTCGACCGTCCCTGTGAAGTCTGCATCTTCCGTAGCTGTCAACGTCAATGTACCCGTACCGTTCTTAACAATCCTTTCGCACTGCGAACCGATCTTCACAGAGTATGTTTCACTTTCTGCAACGTCAAAGATAAGATCTTCAGCCCATCCTGCCAGAACACACATCACAAGCGCAAATGCCGTCATGTGCCTGCGTCCGATTTGGTATATAGTTGTCATCATGCTCCTCGCTTTCGTGTTTATGAAATCACTGCGTAATATAGCACAACAGTCAATGGTGAAACATAAAAATCAAGAAACAATAAACATAAAAAACAGCCCGAAGCGTCGGTATTGCGAGACTGCAAATATGATATAATCTGATGGCATGGCACGAAAAAAGATCAAGAACATACTCGTCGTCATCCCTACCGGAGATTACGCAGAACGACTGAAACTCGATGGTGTACTGAAGTACGCACGCGACAAGGTCGGAGCTAGATGGAATTTGAAGCTCTGTCTGGACAGCCACTTCAGATTTCCTCCGCTTGAAACATGCAGATTGAAATTCGACGGCATCATCGCATATGTCCAAAGCACGACAGAACGTCACAAGCTTCTTCAGACAGGGAAACCGACTGTCCTGATCGAAGACCAATTCGATCCCGTGAACCCGACGCGGTGCAAGGGCGTTGCATCAATCATCTGCGACCATGTGGCGGAGGGAAGAACCGCCGCAACATATTTCCTTGCTCGTCATTTCACAAATTTCGCCTTCGTTGGGGTCTCTGGTAAGGTTATGTGGAGCGAACTCCGTCGGCAGGGATTCGAGGCGGAACTACGCAAACACGGCCTCGGATGTGCGGGATTCAGCGGCAAGGGTAAATTGGGCGTTTGGCTGAAATCTCTGCCGAAGCCTTGTGCAGTATTCGCAGCGCGCGACTTGCGCGCTCGAGAGGTAATTGACGCGGCAGAGGAATTCGGGATAGCTGTTCCACAGGAAATCGCCGTATTGGGCGTAGACAATGACGAGATACTCTGCACAACCGCGCGTCCCAGAATCTCCAGTATCCCTTCGTTCGACCGCTCGCTTGGCTATGCTGCAGGCCGTGTACTCAATGCGTTGATGACCGGACGGTCAAAAGGAGGTGAAATTCGTACCAGACATGCAAATGTCGTCTCTCGGCAGTCCACGGAAACAGACGTAATAGATGACCCTTTCGTCAAAAAAGCGATTACCTATATCCGCTTACATCTGGATGACGACTTGAGTGCCCGGCGAATTGCCGCTTCCATAGGATATTCCGCCTCCGCCCTTAAAGAGCACTTCGCCCACACACTTGGAACAACCGTCAGCGAAACGGTACGACGCCTCAGACTTGCAGGCGCACGAGAACTGCTTACGGGAACTTCACTGCCAATTGAGGAGATAGCCCTTCGCTGCGGTTTTTCCTGCACATCTCACTTATGTCTTCGAATGCGAGAAGCGGAAGGTATCACACCCCTCGTCTATCGTAGACAACATAGCGATCTGTCATAAAAATCCAACCTAAGCATAAATATAACCTAAATTCGGCAGTTGGAACAACTGGGGAACAACTGGGGATAGACCATGAAAAGAGTTATAATTTAGCGCATTAATTGATTGATTTTGTCAAATAGCACAATTCAGGCAGTATATAAGATTTCGTCCGCACCATAATCTTGAGAATCAGTCCAAACCATATTCTCATTAATCCGCCGTTCCCTCAGAACCGTGAGAACTATTCCGAAGAGAATTCTCATTCCCGAATGACACAAGGCCATAGTTTGCGAACTGTATCCAAGAGAGGCGTTACCACCGCATTTATAAATCCGGTGGCAGGGAATTTCGAGGATCCTTCATGGGAAGCTGTCGAAAAGTTCGCCTGAAATACAGGGGCAACAACTGAAATGATTCAACCGCCTTTATTCCTATAAGATTCCTAACCTTCGCCTAAGCTTCAGTCATAATCAGGACTATCTAAGATACTGAAAATAGTTTGACTATTGGCTTATGTTTGCCGATTTTGAGAGCCATTCCTGTTTTCAGCAGAATCCATCTCGGCGATAGGCGTGGAATAGATATATTTGATCCTGATTGCGTCAGTTCAACAATCGCCATAACGGTAATAAAAATCTGGTTATGGCGATATTGAATCTTGAATATCCCCATAACTTGACTTTTATGATATAATATGGCGCGAACGGACAGGAGAATGAGATATGATAGGACGCAAAAAAGAGCTGGAAATCATTAAAGATTGCAT
>SUVZ01000393.1 GCA_015061765.1 Lentisphaerota bacterium | reverse complement strand
GCTGGCGTCGTCCGTGCTACTCGTTCGAGATCGGTCCGTATCGTCATGTCACCGCATGTCTTGCCGGCGCATCGCAGAGCTACGAGACGGTCATCGCAGCATGGGATGACGCAATCGGCTCTCAGGCTGTGCAGGAGAAGGACGAGATCCGCGAGGAGGCTCGCAAAACCGCCGCCGAGCGTCGCGGAAAGCGCGTGAGCGCCGCCGCCGATGCGTTCTGACGTGGCGTCATTCCAGAGCTGCCCTTTAGCGCCCGGAAGGAGATTCTCCTTCCGGGTTTTTGGATTACGTCAATTTTTATCGATGCAGACGTGTTCAAGGCCGCGCAATGTGGTAGAATATGCGGCATTAAAGAAAGGTCGCAGATATGAAGAAACTTTTTTCCCTCGCCGTTTCCGTGTTCGCATACACGCTTCTGGCCACAGAATTGAGGATGTCGCCGGTATATACCGTTCCCCATGAACTGGATATGCTTGTAAAGGCCGGCCATATACAGGGGGCATGCTGTTCGGAGCAGGGAGTGTATCTTTCCCATCAGCATGGCATAGCGAAGATCGGGTGGGACGGCAAGCTAATCAAGACCGTTGAGGCTCCGGCTCACCTAGGCGATACGGCCTACGCCAACGGGAAGATATACGGCGCTTTCGTGATACGCAACAAGAATCTTCGCAAAGACGGCATGCAGGGGCTTGTGAGGGTATGGGACGAGAATCTCAATGTTGTCGGGGAGAAGTGGTTTCCGGAGGCTCTCGACGGGATTGTAGTGCTTGGCGACACTGTGTATGTCGGAGTTGACAGATGGGGATACAAAAAGCATCCCATGTGCTGCGTGAAGCGTCTGGGGCTCGACTTGACGGAGAAGGATAATGTTGATGTGGATCTAGGCTTCAACATCCACTATGGTGTTCAGACAATGGCTACGGACGGGAAGGATCTTTTCTTCGGGTGCTATGGTGGAACCGCCCGCGTGAATGCGAACCTCAAGGAGGCGGAAAAGGTCGCATTCTCCTGCGCAGAAGGTTTTGGAATGGTTCCGAAATCGGTGTCCAATTCCGATGCCAAGGTGTTTTTCGTTGTCCGCGCCATGGGTGGCAACATGAAGGGCTGGCGCAAGGATCCTGTGAACAACCCTCCGCGCATCCGTCTTGATTTTCATGAATTGAGAAACGGCAAATTCGTGAATATAACCAAAAAGCCGTGAGAATCCGCGGCGATATTGTTTTGATATTGTTTCAGTTGATTTTTTTGAGGGGAAAGCGTAAAATACACGCCCTCAAAGGAGGATTGTATACATATGAATAGAGTTTTGACCCGTTTCTGCGCGTGCGCCACGTTATGTGTGCCGTTGGCCATGATTGCGCAGGAGAATGGCGCAGAAGGGGGCGTCAGTGCAGAGGTGACAGTTGAGGCTGTCGAAGCTTCACTGGCAAAGGCCGCGGTGGCGAAGTCCGGCGCTAAGCATTTCCATGCACTCGTCAAGTTGGCCTATTCAAGCGACAATGTATCCGTGAAGCTTCCGCGCCAGAACGAATTCAAGCCTGCTGAGGAAGGGAAGTACTATCCCAATGGTTCGGTCTTCCGCGTGACCGCTGCGGCAGAGCCTGCCGTTTTTGAATTTGGCCCCGAAACCTTTGTCAAAGTCAAGGACGATGCCGAGTTCGGTACTCGCGAAGTTGCCATAGGCGAAAAGTCCCGTGTCGTGACAATGGTAAGGGGTGGGATTTCTGTGTCGCTTCCGCGTACCATGCCAACAGGCCTTTTCACGGTTGCATATCCTAACTTCACGGTCAAGGACCTTGCGGGAGACAGCAACCATGAGCTCGTACCGTCCGGTGATGGCGATGAGGCTGTCGTTCATGTCAAAACCGGTATGTTGGCGCTTGAAGGCGCCCACTATAAGGTTTCCCGCATGAGTGCGGCGGATCGTCTTCGCATCCGCACTACGGGCGAGGCTCTGTTCACCTCTCTCCGCGGCGAGGCCGGAGACTACAAGGTGACGCTTGATCAGGGTGTCACCACGTATCGTGACCCGATTTCCGGCGAGACGAAGGATCAGGTGCGCAGTCTTGACTACAGTCTTACGCCACAGTGTGCGATCAAGATATTCCGCAAGCATTCACGGATTGGAGGCCGGACGGTCGTTTCTGTGATGACATTTGATGCGTCGGGAGAAATGCGTAACCGTTACACGTTCGCGGAGGGTACGCCCAAGGTGAATTTCGGCGAAGAGATTGTGCGAGTGCAGGATATCTCATTCAAGACGAAGTCTGACGACAAGAAGAGTCCAGAGAAAAAGCCGACGGAATCCGATTCCTCTTCCGAAGGTGTCTCCTCCGAGTTGGAGTCATCCTCTTCGTCCGGTGATTCCGGCAGTGCGACAGGGAATGATTCTGGTTTCGGCACATTCTGAGGGGGCTGAAATCAGCCCAAGATATTTTTCAACAAAACAGGGATACAAAAAGTGGTTATTCAAAAGTTCAACCGTATTATTCGCAACAAATGGATCTGGGGTGCGTTTGCGTTTGCCATTTCTGGCTTTTTCGCATTCGACTTTCTTCTTACGGGGGGAGACGTTCGCGAGAGTTCCTCTGCGGCAGGGGAATTAAATGGCGAAGAGATTCCTGTTTCCAGATTCTCCAAGTTCGCAGAGGATGTCCGCGGGTTTGGTCGCGGTCGTAACACAACTCTCTCAAATGCAGAAGTAAACCGTTCCGCATGGGAGAACCTTGCATCATATGAGGTTGCAGAAAAGCTCGGTCTCGTGGCCAGTGATGCCGAAGTGCGGCAGAGTGTCATCCGCCAGTTCTCCGGTCAGGGCTCTGGCTTTGACATGGCGATGTACGAGCGCATTCTCCGCGATAACGGTCTAACCCCGGAGATGTTTGAGGAGGCTGAGAAGCGTCGCATCACCCTCATGAAGCTTCGCATGGTCCTCTCGGACGCATCGCGCATGGTTTCACCCATGGAGCTTGATACCGCCATCAATGATGTCACGGACAGGTTGACGGTGCGCATCGTACGCTTCAAGGACAAGGCGAAGTCCGCTCCGAAGCTTGACGACAAGGCTCTCAGGGCGTACTACGACGAGAATACGAATTCCATCGCGCTTCCCGACTGCGTAAAGGTCCGTTATGTGAAGTATCAGGCCGACACCCCCGCCCGGCTCAAGCAGTTCAAGATATCCGAGGACGAGATGCGCGACCACTATGACGCCACGCTTGACCGCTATGAGACGCATACGACGAACGGCGTTGTCACGAAGAAGTTCGAAGAGGTCAAGGGAATCATAGAGAAGGAGCTTCAGCTCATAGCCTCTCTCGAGGCATATCGCACAAATCTCCTTTTCCGTGCCTATCCCGCGGACGGCAAGGTTGACGCGAAGGCTTCCCGCCTCGATCTTATCGCCAAGGAGGACAAGGCCAAGGTTCGCACGTCACCGCGCTTTGCTCTCAACGGAGGCCGTTACATCCCCGGCTTCATGAGCCGTCCTTCCGCGTTTGCGCCTGGCGTTCCCGGCTTCCTTGAAGCTGTCGCCGAGCTTGATCCGGAGTCAAACGATCTGCGCTATGGCGTGGTTGCCGGAACGAATGCCGTGTACCTTATCGAGCGTGTGGAGTTCGAGAAGGCGCATGTGCCGCCGTTCGCCGAGGCCAAGGGGATCATCCGCCGCGATGCAGTGGCTGACGCAAAGGCCAAGGCTTTCAAGGCCAAGGTCGACAAGGTGCGCGCCCTTGCCGCCGCGGAGCTCGCCAAGGGCAAGCCATTTGACGCGAAGCTTTTCGGCGATGCCAATGTCTCCACTTCCATCACGTTCTCCGTATCTTCCATGGGAACGGGCCCGTTTGCCGATTCCACCTATGTCGCCGCTCCTTCGATGCGGCTGGCAAAGGGGCAGATATCCGATTTCATTGAGACTGCGCTTCCTGGACAGGGATTGGTGGTGTATCTTGAGAACAGGGTTCCTGGTGATGCCGCAGAGGCTCAGAT
>SUVZ01000011.1 GCA_015061765.1 Lentisphaerota bacterium | reverse complement strand
CACCATCTCCAACGGCTGCCGCACCGTCGGCAATGTGGGTGGCGGCGGCGTTTGCGCCCGCAACGAAGGATCGTCGCTTTCCAATGTTGTCGTCACCTGCTGCCAATCGAAAGGGAACGGGGGCGGGGTGTACTATCCCTTCCTGTACGATTGCATCGTCGAAAAATGCCATTCCGACGGGAATGGAGGCGGAATATACTACTCTCATGGCGTATTTGGCGGAGAGGTTCGCGGTAACACCGCGAAAAGTGGTGGCGGCGGCGCGACGAGCGCGCGTCTGTCCGGTGTGCGCATTGCCGAAAACATGACGGAGGGAAATGGCGGTGGCGTCAAGTGGGAACTCAAAGATGGCATCACAAACTGCGTCATTGTAGGCAATATAGCCAAATTGGGCGGGGGGATTGCGTCTGCAACCAAGGTGTATGACTGCATAATCTCGAACAATGTCGCGATCGACGGGGGCGGCATTTCCGACTCTACGGTTTACGGATGCGACATCGTGCACAACACTGCACGGGCTCTTGTCGAGACGGATAAAGTCAAGGGCGGAGGATGTTGCGCTTCCGAAGAGGGGAAATGCGTCGTCTACGATTCGCTCGTTGCCGGAAACGCCTGTGCTCTGGAGATTTCCACCGAAGACAGATCGGGTGGCGCAGGCGAAAGGACATGGTTCTACAACTGCACAATCCGCGACAATTTCGCGCGGGTAGGCGCGTCGCTAAACTGGGGTCTTGCGGAGGATTGCGTAATATCCAACAACGTCTCGCCGCTTTTCTACCACAACCTTAGAGGCACAAAATCGCTCACAAGATGTGTTATCAGCGATGCGTCGTTGACGTCTCCCGGCGCAGTTACGGATTGCGTGGTGAAAGACTATGACGGCACATGGGAACTTCCCGAAGGTGCGAATGTGTACACCAACGGAACGTTCATCAATACGAATACTGTATCCGACACCTACAGGCTTTTCGCCAATAACCTTGGAACTGTCTTTTCGCTGACAAACTGTCTCATCCACGGCAATCTGGCGTATTCCGTACTCAAGAGCGACAAGGTGGGCGAGCCTGTGAATGTCGTGAACTGCACGATCGTGGACAACACCAACACATGCATGTTTGGCGGTTTCAAAACGAACGAGAATGTCACCGCCCTATACCTCAAGAATACGATAATCTGCCGGAACAGGCAGCTGTCGAATCCGAGGAACGACTGGAATATGCATCCTCAGTACAGTTCGCCAAACGAAGCGAATCTGCATATCGAGAACTGCATGATCGGTCCGGGAGGGGTCGGAACGACACAGGCGCAAAGCTGCACAGGGCTGATAAGCTCGAACGATCCGAAGTTTCAGGAGTATCGGGATTTGAAACATCCCTATGCCCTCCGGAGAACCTCCGAGGCGATAGGCAGGGGAACCGTTGAGGATTGGATGACTGGCGCGTACGACATCCGCCATACGGAAGACGGCGGCAAGTATCTCAGGATGCGGGACGGGAAGGTGGATCTCGGCTGCTACCAGTGCTGGCTTGATCCTGTAGGAACAGTGTTCAGCATCCGCTAATCAGGTATCGGATTTAAGAAAGGAAATGACATGCACATGAAGCTGTTTGCCGCCGTTGCGGCGATTACGTGCGCCGTCGGCGCGTTCGAGCTTGAGCCCCACGGATGCGGGAACAGAAAGATAATTCTCGCCGGATGGGAGTTCGGCTACCTTACCCCGGAGGATTACCTTGCGAGCGCGGAAGATCTGGACAAGACGCCCGCCGACGGTGTGGTGATATACATCCAGAAGAATCCGGCCGTCGGACGCGACTTCACGGCCACGGAGATCATGAACGAACCGCTCTGGACCGACGCTCACCTTGCCGACCTTGTCGAGCCGATGAAGCAGATGGCGAAGCACCGCTCCATGAAGCACAGCTTCATCAAATCGTTCAGGGCGCCGAAGGACAGGCGCCTCGACTGGCTCGACGAAAAGGCATGGGCTGTCGTCGCAAACAATGTGGCGGCGGTGGCGCGTCTGGCGAAGAAGGTCGGGTTCCCCGGCATCCAGATGGACATCGAGGACTACTCGAAAAAGCGGCAGTTCTGGCGCGTCGAGACGGATCCGCAGTTCGACGAGCTCAACGTCCATGTGCGCGCCCGCGGACGCCAGGTCGGCAAGGCAATATTCGAGGCCTATCCCGAAATAACGATCTTCAGCTACTTCGGTCTCAGCGAACTGTTCTTCGGACAGCTTGAGCGCGATGTGGCCGCGCTTGCGCGTACAAAGCGCGATCTACTTCCCGCGTTTCTGAACGGTCTTCTCGACGTAATGCCGCCCAAGGCGCGCTTCCAGGAAGGCACGGAGAACGCCTACAAGTACGATTACGCAAAGAGAGACTTCCTCACCGCAAAGACGAGAAACAGCAACTGGTATCTGCCGCTGATCGCGCCGGAGAACCGCGTAAAGTACCTCACGCAGGTGATAACGGGATTCGGGATCTACATGGACATGTACGTGAACAGCGAAAACGCGACGTGGTACTTCCCTCCCGTCGACGGATCACGCCTTGAGTATCTCAGGCGCAACATCGAACAGGCGCTGAGCGGCACCGACGAATATGTGTGGCTATGGGGCGAATGCGGACGCTGGATCGACTGGAAGGTGGCGAAGCCGGGAAACCTTCACGGCGGAGCTAAGAAGGGCCGCTGGGACGAGATGATTCCCGGCGGACTGTTCGAGGCCCTGCACATCCTGAAGAATCCAAAGGAGAACCTTCTGCCGAAGATCGAAAAGGCGATCGCCGACGGGGTTCTCACGAACATGATCAGCAACCCCGCGTGCAGCATCAGCATCCCGGGCGAACCCGGACTGAAGGACGGACGCGTTCCGAGACCGTTCGGCAGATGGCAGCCCACTCCGAGGAAGGGTGTGGAGAAGAGCCTGATCGGAACGGACACCTCGTGCGGTGACGGCGACAGCTGCTCGATGTTCGTGAAGGGCGTGAACGGAGGATGCCTCACGTTCGACAACGACAATCTCACCGCCCCCGGCACATGGTACTATGTCACCGCCCGCGTGAAGGGGGACGGCGCATGGCCTTCGCTGAACTTCAGGACGGCAAAGCGCAAATGGATGAGCCCGAAGATGCTTCTCACGATTGAAGGGACTGACCCCACCCGGTGGCGCACGATCCGCTGCTGCGTCAAGGTCCCCGAGAACGCCAGCGGGTTCACCATCACGCTTGGCGTGCAGTCGCTCGGGCTGAATGAAATAGTGCATTACGACAACATAGGGGTATACTCTCTCCCGACCGAGCTTGTCACCGGAACGACTCTTCAGAATGGGATGTGATCGATGAATTTCAAAATGTTTGCAGCCGTCATGTCTGTGACGGTGGCTGGAACCGCATTCGGTGGGTTCAGCAAGGAGAAGTTCCGCAATCCCGAAAATATTCATTCTCCAGCATATTTCTGGATGTGGAACTCGAAACTTGAACCGGAAAAGCTCAATGCCCAACTTGACGATATGCTGGCGCACGGCATGCGGAGCATCTGCATCCATCCGTTTCCGCTGGACTTCCGCCCAAATGGAGTGTTTGACAGTTCCATGTCGCCCGACTATCTCACGGAAGGGTATTTTCGTGTGTTCTCCAACGTCGTTGACCATGCCGCCTCGCTCGGCATGAACGTGTGGCTCTACGATGAAGGTGGCTGGCCGTCCGGCGGCGCGTGCGGGCAGATCGCCGCGGCAGACAGGGAGGGAAGGTTCCAGAAGAGGTTTTTCGGCTACGGGAACGGGCGGGAGCCGTTAGCCCTCCGTGCCAGGCCATACGGTCCCGGAAGCGGGAACTACCCCTCGATCATAGAGAAAGGGACGACAGAAGAGTTCATACGTCGCACCCATCAATCATACAAGAGGTATATCGGCCATCACTTCGGCGGGGCCATAAAGTATACGTTCATGGACGAGCCTGCCATGCCGCAGGACCATTACGGGGCGAATCTCGGCTGGACCGCTGATTTCGAGGAGGTGTTCAAGCGGAAGAAAGGCTATGACATCCGCCCTTTCGCCAAGGCCATCCTCGACCGCAAGCACACTTTCGATCCGGAGATAGTAAGGCAGCGTATCGACTACTTCGATGTGATGGCTGATCTTTTTGTGGAACGCTTCATGAAACCGATCAAGGATTGGGACAACGCAAACGGTCTCAAGTCCAGTGGTCATCTAAACGGCGAAGACATTCCCGAATGGGCGTCCCGTTATGGATATGGAGCGCTGCTGCGCTCGCTGCGCGCAATGGACGTCCCCGGCGTAGACGTGATCTGGCGGCAGCTGTTCCCCGAAACGCCAAACACGCCGGGCTCGCGGCTTCCATTCCCCCGGTACGCATCGTCAGTGGCGCATCAGCAGGGGCATATGCTTTCGATGACGGAATCGTTCGGCATCTACGGCAATTCGTTCACGCCGGATCAGATGAAGTGGCTTGTCGACTACCAGCTCGTCCGCGGCATCAACATGTTTGTGTTCGGGTACTACAACGTCTCCAACGCCGGACAGTGGATGCTGCTTTTCGAGCCGCACTCTGGGCCTGTCGCGCCTTGGTGGGACATGGAGAAGCCGTATTTCGAATACATGGCCCGCACCGGGCAGATTCTTGCGGACGGCAGACCGGCAGTCGATATTGCGGTTTATTTCGACAGCCGTGCGTTCTGGGCCGGCGGCTCCGAAACGGAAAGCGCCGGAGCAATGCACTATGCCGTTGCGGACACTCTTGACAAGATGAACTGCGAATACGAGTTTGTCGACGACGATTCGCTTGCGGCGGCAGAAGTCAAGGATGGAAGGCTTCATGTGGGGGCGATGTCCTATTCGACATTCGTGCTGCCCACGTCAAAATGGATGCGAGACGATGCCAGGGCGAAACTGGAGGAGTTCAGAAGCAAGGGTGGCAAGGTTCTCACGACAGATACGATTGCAGAGGCGAAGCCCGTCTGCCGGATCGGCGGTCGATGCGCACCGTGGTTCCGCGCGGCTAAACGCGTTAACGGCAGTGAAACGCTCTATTTCATCGTCAATGAAACCAGACATCAGGCTTACGTCAATATTGATTTCGATGAAAAAGGTGATGTTGTGCGTGCCGATCCTGAAAGCGGCGATTTCATTTCGGTCAATCGCGGGAAGGAAGGTTTCGGATGGCAGTTTCCTGGATATGGAAGTGCGATATTCATTGTGGGGGCAAAGGCCGATAAGCCTGCAACGCCAAATTATGATGGGGATGTCCGGGAACTGAAGGAGGGGTGGACTGTGCGTCCGCTTGTATCCCACTCGCTTGGAGATGATGATTTCGTCATTTCAAGGATCAATGCTGCCGCGGTGCCGACGGCAATCGGGGATTGGCGTACGCTTTTCGGCGACCATTTCAGCGGCAAGGCGCTTTATTCCTGCAGGTTTAGGTGCGAGAAGGCGGAAAAGGTGATGCTTGATCTCGGCAAGGTCGGCTGGACGTGTTCCGTGAGACTGAACGGCAAGGAGCTTCCTGCGAAGTTCTTCGGACCTTTCTGTTGGGAGATTGAGACCATGGCGGGAGAGAACGTACTTGAGGTGACGGTGGCCAATATGCTTGCAAACGCAGTGTCTGATCCTGTGAAGCGCGCGAAGGCGGCGGCAAAGTACCCGCCAAACTCCACCTATGATCCCAGGCAGCGCGTCTGGGACCGGGAAAACCACGAAAGCGGACTGATGGGGCCGGTGCGACTCAGATAGGATCTGACCTCCGATGTGATATAATATGGCGCATGGGAGATTATCGGAATACAAGACATCACAGGGGGCCAAGGGAACTTGTCACGGGAGGGGAGTGGCTTTATGGCCGCAATCCCGTGATCGAGGCCCTGCGTGCCGGCCGCCGCACATTCACTGAGATCATTCTGCCGCCCGGATCAAAAGACGAGAGCGACGAGATTGCGTCGTTGCGTCTCACCGCCCAGAAGCGCAACATAATGATCCGCGTCGCGGATCGCGACAAGCTAGACAGGCTCGTAAAGGGTGGGCACCACCAGGGTGTCGCAATAAAGACGACCGGTTATCCGTACGTCGATTTCCAGGAGATCGTTGAAGACGTTGAGGCGGACGAGAATGCGACCGTTCTCGTGCTTGACCATCTTGAAGATCCTCAGAATGTCGGATCCATCCTGCGTACCGCGTGCGCCGCCGGATTTACCGGCGTCATCATCCCCGAGGATAGGGGTGCTGGCGTAACGCCTGCGGCCGTGCGGGCGTCAGCCGGAGCCGCCGAGCATCTCAAGGTCGCCAAGGTCGTGAACCTGCCGCGTGCGATGAAGGAACTGCAGAAACTCAATATGTGGTTCACGGGCCTTGATTGGGGTGAGGACGCGCGCTGTTACACGAAGATAGACTACAAGGGCCGTGCCGGACTGGTTGTCGGTGCGGAGGGAAACGGCATATCGCGTCTCGTGCGCGAGACGTGCGATTTCATCGCCGAGCTTCCGATGCCAGGGGGTTTCGAATCGCTGAATGCGGGCGTTGCCGCAGGCATCGCGATGTATGAGATGTTGCGTCAGCGCTCCTGACGCACTGCAGTTTTGCGTTGGAATGAAAGAAACAAGTCTATTTAACCGAAGAAAGGAATAAAAATGAAGAACATTATGCTTGCCGTTGCCGCTGCAGTCATGACCGGTTCGGCCTTCTGCGCAGAGCCTGCGTATGATACGCTCATCTCGCATCGCGGTGAGTCCCATGATGCGCCCGAGAACACCATGCCGGCGTTCAAGATGGCCGTCGACAGGGGCTTTGGCTTCGAGTGCGACATCTATCTCTCGGCGGACGAGAAGCTTTTCACTTTTCACGACAGCAGTCTCAAGCGCACCACCGGTGGCAAACACACGGAAAAGTGCACGGAGGCCAGTTGGTCGGATGTCATATCAAAGGTGAATGTCGGAGGTTGGGGAAAATGGAAAGGTTCCAAGTATGATCCCACCACTCCCGTACTCCTCGAGGACGTGCTGAAGCTTGCGCGCGACGGACGCTACATCTATGTCGAGGTAAAGGACAACAATCCCTCATGGGTGCCGTACATAAAGGAGGTGTTCGCCAAGCAGGGCAACGCCACGCCGAAGAATGTGCTTTTCATCTCCTTTGGCGCCGATGTCTGCGCAGAGCTCAAGCGTCAAATGCCCGAATACCGCGTGTATTGGCTCACGAGCGGGAATGACAAGGCCGATAAGAGTCATGTCTATACGGCCGAGGAGATCGTAGCCATGCTCAAGAAGCTCGGAGTTGACGGCGTTGATATTCGATTCAATCCTGAGACGATTACCGCCGACTTCATCAAGAAGGTGCGTGATGCCGGATTCAGTTTCCATGTCTGGACTGTCGACAATCTCAAACTTGCCAAGCTTGCGTTCGCCCGTGGTGCGGAGACGGTCACGACAAACTGCGCCAAGAAGATGCTCGACGAGCATAAGGGCAAGTGAAAGTCCTTGATTCACTGAATTACAGTCAGAAGGAACATGTTCATGACGCATTCGCTCTTTGCTGCGTTTTTTGCCGCAGTCAACTTCGTGGAATGTCCGAAATGTGACAAGCGCATCCGCATTTCCGAGGATGGGCGGGATGCGTTCGTGAACATGAGCCGCATCGCTCCGGAACGCAAGGAGGAGATGAAGGTCAGGGCCGAGATGCTTCTCGGGTTCGCCAGGCCAGTGGAGGCGGCGAATCCGAAGACGCCTCTCATGGGATGGTCCAGCTGGAATACGTTCGCGGAGCACATATCCGAAGAGATAATCGTCGGTGTTGCGAAGACCATGGCGACGAACGGACTGAAGGCCGCCGGCTATGTGTACGTCAACATCGACGACGGATTTTTTGACGGTCACGGGCCTGACGGCAGGCTCCGCTTTAATCCGAGGCGTTTCCCTAACGGCATGAAGGGCACCGTTGACGGCATACATGCGCTCGGCATGAAGGCAGGGACGTATTCTGACGCGGGCGCAAATACGTGCGCAAGCTACGGCGGCGACAAGTCCGGCATTGGCTCCGGACTCTATGGGCACGATGCCGCCGACTGCCAGCTGCACTTCAATGAACTTGGATTCGACTTCTTCAAGGTTGACTACTGCGGCGGACGGCGTCTCCACCTGGAGGAGAGGGCCCGCTATACCGAGATCGCCAACGCAATCAAGGCGACCGGACGGAAGGATGTCCGGTTGAACATCTGCCGTTGGGCGTTCCCCGGTACATGGGCGGCGGAGCTGGCCGGTTCATGGCGCACGACGCGTGACATTCGCGCAAGCTGGAAGTCGGTCAGCGGCATCATCGCGGAAAATCTCTATCTGAGCGCATACGCAAGTCCCGGTCACTTCAACGATCTAGACATGCTTGAGGTCGCGCAGATCAAGGGGGCCGTAAAGTCGGCGTTCGGGTCCAGCGGTGATGTCGGCATGACGCTCGATGAGGAGGCCGCGCATTTCGGCATGTGGTGCATAATGTCGTCTCCGCTTGTCCTCGGAAATGATGTCCGGATAATTCCGCCTTCGACGATGAAACTCGTCACCAATCCCTTCCTTCTGCACATGAACCAGGATCCGCTTGGTCTTCAGGCTTATGTCGCATCAAGGGATGGGGAGGCGTATGTGCTCGTAAAGGATGCTGATACGCTGTTCGGCAAGTCCCGCTATGTTGCGCTCTACAACGCAGGCGAGACTGAACATGAGTTTGCCGTCAAGGCGTCGGACATTGACCTTGGAGGGAAAATCGCGGCATTCGATCTCATGGAGAGAGCGGATGTCGGAGAGTTCGAGAACGAGGTGTCCGTGAGGGTGCGTCCGCACGCCGCTAAGTTCTTCAGGTTCGATGCTGAGCGGCGCATTGACAGGTCGCTGTACGAGGCCGAGACCGCGTATCTCACCGACTACAGCGAAATCGACGACAGCTCCTACGGATCAACGAACAGTTGCGTTGTGCAGGGGCGAGCCTACTATGCGCCTGCGGAAGGTGCATCCGGCGGCGTCGCGGTCGTGAATCTGGGCGCAAGGGAAAGCAACGACCTGATATGGAAGTCCGTCAATGTGTCGGAGTCCGGCAAATACAGACTGACGTTCCGCTGCTTCACTCCGGAACCGCGCAAGTTCTATGTGCAGATTGACGGCGGAGCGAAATCGATGGTCTGGATAGGGAAGGGCATGTCCGGCTTTGGCGACACGCATCTCGATGTCGAATTGGAGCAGGGCATCCATTCGGTCCGTATCACCAACGCCTACGGGAAAGCCCCCGATATCGACTTCATGCGTGTTGAACGGTGTCTTGTTCGGTTGTCTGGGTGTTGGCGGTAAGAACTGCCCAATATGTTGTATAATACTCGGTCAAAATCATATGATAAGAGAAAGGATAATGAAAATGAGATGGATTAAACGGATCATGGTTTTTGTAGGCATTTGCGTGTCGATGGGTTCGTTGTTGGCGCGGGAAGCAGCAAAGGATGGTGGGGCGCGTGACAGGAAACCACTCAAGGTGCTTATGATAGGAAATTCCTTTACCGGAAGTGTAATGCGCGAAACGCCGGCTATGGCTAAGAAGGCTGGCCTTAGGCTTGATATCGTACAATGCGGAATCGGTGGATGCCCGTTTGACAGGCATTGGTCGAATGTGGAGAAATCCGGTGATAAAAGCTTCAAGCCCTATGGCATAATGCCGAGCCTGGCGTCTGGCGGAGAGGCTAAGTTTCCGAAGCGTGCGAACGTCACGGACATGCTCGTCGCCGACAAGTGGGATATTGTCACCATCCAGCAGGCGAGCGGCAAGAGCGCGTTCTATGACACCTATCAGCCGTATGCGGACAATCTGATATCGAAGATCCGGGAACTCGCCCCTCAGGCGGAGATCGTCATTCAGCAGACATGGAGCTATTCACCCTATGCTGTGCGTCTGGAAAAGTGGAAAATGACGCCGAAGGGAATGTATGAGGCTCTCAAGAAGTCGTATGCGCAGCTGGCCGCCAAGCACAGTCTCAGGATCATCCCGACTGCAGACGCGGTCCAGCTGTTTCGTGATCGTCTGCCTGTCGATTACGGCAAGTTGTTGACCCGCGAAGAAATCAGCAATATCAAGAAGCCTGGAACGTTGGACTTCCACGGCGATGTCGTCGGATCCTCTGCATGGAAGCAGGGCCGCAAAGGAAAGCAGAAGGACTGGGAAAAGATAAAACTGCGTTGCGACTTTTCGCACTTTAACGCTAGAGGGCATTATCTTCAGGCGTGCGTCTGGCTTGGCTTCCTGTTCGATGTCGATCCCACGACCTTCACATATTGTCCGAAAGGATTGCCGGTGGCCGATGCGAAGTTGATGCGCGAGTGCGCTCGCGACGCGCTCAAGGCCTCAAAATAGTGTTGAAGTGGACGCCTTCACCGTGGCGGACCGGGATGTTGTCGAGATGTGCAAGAGCCATCTAGTTCCGTTGAGCGTCTCCACGCAGATGAGCGTGTCAAATTCCGAGGCAGCGACGCCCTCCACACTTCTTCGTTGCCGGGCGGGCAAAAAGGCGCTTCTGGTCTGTTTGGCGGTCCAAGGAGGCAAGGCATGAGAAGTGTCGGCATCAGCATTGCCGCAATGATGGCGGTGATGTCTTTGTCAGGCGTAACGCAGCAGCCGACCATTGCGCAGGCGGATTTTCTTGGCGAACTCGTGAATTCTGCGGTGAGGTTCAATCCGAAGGGTGATGTGCGCGGGGAGCTTGCCGCCTCGTCCGTCCAGATACGTCCTGACGAATGGATTGAGATTGCCCAGGTGTTCATGGATGTAATGCGGGTGATTCAGCGTTCCGGGGAGCGGCGCAGTGTTCATATCGCAAGGCTGAAGGCGCAGGGTATCGAGGAGGAACCGATGTCCACCGCCGGAATCGCATTCGAGGTTGATGTGCTCAACAACCGTTTCGCCTTCGACAGGTACGGATATTTGCATTTTGACGACCGGTTTGTTACGCCGTCAGAACGCGAGGTTCTTGGGAGGATGGAGAGAATATATCGGCGCATACACAGACGTTGGCTGGCGGCGCAGACGGCGAAATCCAAGCCGGAGAAGGGGGATCCCGTTTTTGCGACGATTGCGGATCGTGCCGCGGAATGGCGCGTGCGGCGCGTTCCTGTGTTCAAAGGGTTCGAGGATGACCGTTATCAGGAACATGACGCACTGATCGTTCGGTGCGTGGATGAGTTCAACCGCAACAGGGCGGCATGGGCTGGTGCGACACCTGAGCAGGCAAGGCGCATCCCGCCGATCACCACCGCCATGGTCAAGTCGCAAATGATAGAAGAGACGGGGGGACGTGACGCGAAATCCATTGCGGCTTGGGGTGTCGATCCGGAGCAGGTCAACGTTCCGGGCGACTGGAGTGACGCAAAGGAGAAGGTTGGACTTAAGAAACCGTCGAAGCGCAATGAGGGTACGGCCGAGGAAAACATCAAAGCTGCGATAAAGTTTCTTGTCCGAAAGGGATTCGGAGTCAGCGGTCAGCCCGCCTCGCGTAGACCGAAGGGCGTATTTGACGATTGGCGTACCGCACTTCGCCGATATAACGGGCGGCATGATGAAATGGTAGATGGACGCAGCTACAGTGAGACATATGCGGATCACATCATGGCCAGAGCGAAGGACCCCGGACGCTTTGTCGCCATCAGGAAAAAAGTGAAGAAATGAGGATCCGATCAAGGACTATTCCGACTATTCGTCCGGATGTCATGTGCTTGACATCTCAGACGGTGATGTCCGCCAGTGCCTGAATCTTCAGATGGCGAGCGTTGCCATCGAGAAGTATTGAAACGCTCTGTGCATTTCTCATCACAGACACCCGGCGAGTTCAGTTCCTGCATCGCACAATCCGGTGAGATAGTGGACTAGGGCGCATGTATTTCGCGTTTAAGTGTCGGAAATGTGATATAATGTTTGGCAATGAGGAAAGCAAAGGTAAGCAGAATAGAGCGGTTGGAACACTATCTGGTGCGCATAATCCAGCAGCCTGGCGCAGATAAGGACCAGTCTGGGCCTATACGTGTGTTGCTTGCAGTGCTTTATGGTTTTTCGTGCATATTCCGTTTTGTTGTTGCGATAAGATACTGGTTTTACGATATTGGCGTTTTGCGCAGATTTCCACTTGGATGTCAGGTGATATCCATTGGAAACGTTACGGCGGGCGGTACTGGCAAAACGCCTGTTACAGAGAAGTTCGCACGGGAATTGACTGCGGCTGGGCGGAAGGTCGCCATTCTCTCTCGCGGTTACCGCCGCAAGGAGGCTCCTTGGTGGCAGCGTACATTTACCCAGGTGATAGATCCGCCGCTCGTGGTGTCTGACGGACATCATGTGTTGCTTGATGCCGCGACCGGTGGCGACGAACCCTATATGCTTGCATCGAATCTTCCCGGCGTCTGCGTGCTTGTGGACAGAAACCGCGTGAAAGCAGGACGATGGGCTGTTCGCCGGTTTGGGTGTGACACACTTATACTTGACGACGGTTTTCAGTACCAACGCCTGAAGCACTCGTTGGAGGTGGTGCTGGTCGACAAGACCAATCCGTTCGGAAACGGTCACATGCTTCCCCGAGGTGTTTTACGCGAGCCGGCAGAGCATATTTCCAGAGCGGATGTGATATTCCTGACCAAATCTGACGGAAAGACAGACGAGGTTGTCGGGCGGATTCGCGAATTCAACTCGAAGGCGGAGATTATAGAATGCCGTCATGCGCCGCGTATGCTGAAGGATGTATGGAGTCGTGAAGAACTGCCCTTGGATTGGCTGAAGGGAAAGACTCTTACGACGCTTTCGGGCATTGCCGTGCCTCAGGGATTTGAGGATTCACTCAGAAAACTCGGTGCAAGGGTCATATGGTGTGAACGCTATGCTGACCATCACCGCTATGATTCGAGTGAAATCATCTATGCGTTGAACAAAACGGCAGATTTGGGTGCAGAGGCTCTCATAACGACGGAAAAGGATGCAGTGCGTTTCCCTCGCCTTGAAACGACTCCTGTCCCGTGCTATTACCTTCGTGTTGATATTGAGATACTGAAGGGAGCAGAGAACTTTGCGGCTGTGGTAGGCAGAATATGCAATATTTAAGGTTCTTGCGTGAAGCCTTTAAAACTTGAACTCTGAAGACGCACGAAGAGGTTGCCGCCTAGTCCGTATAATTTGCATCAATGCACGGGCATTCTGTGCATAAAAGCGGCAGTGTCAGGCATAATCCACACACATGCAAATGATGGAATCATAACAGGCAAAATGACAAAACCGCATTCAATACTCCTATAACAGTCGAAAACGAAAATGCGAGGCAGCGCTATTTCGATGAGGCCAGTAAGTTAGAGTGGAACTTAACATTGAATTGCAATGTGAATGCGCTGCCGTCGATGAGGTCATTGCACTTCGCGCCCTGTCGCCGCCAAAGACGAAAAAGAAATCCGCACCCTGCAAGACATCCAAAGGGGGCAAGTGATGCCTGACCCAGAAATTGGAAGGTCGCTTGACGGCTTGATTTTGGTATAAGATTTTGGTATAATATCATTCAAAAAGATAATAGCGACGAAAAGGACGAGAAGTGAAGAAGAAAAGCGAAAAGGAATTGCGTAAGTTGCCCGCAGATGGAAAGATTGCGTACCTTATCAAGCCTATTCTGAAAGTGCTTCAGGATGCCGGCGGGCAACTGGAACGGTCCGAGATAAAGGAACGCATAGCCGACATTGACGATCAGATCGCTGAATACGCAGAGGAAGTTAAGCTGTCTAAGAGGACAGGAAATTCGTATAAGGAATTCAATTTCAAGTTCAACTTCGCCATCAAGGATCTGTTGTTCAATGGCTTGGTTACGTTTACGCATTCATCGCCTGTTGTGTTGACGGAAAAGGGCGAGAATCTTGACTTGGACAAATTGGATGCCTGGACGATAATTGAGGCGTCGAGGAAACATTGGGAAGAACTCAGCAAAAGCAAAAAGCAAAAGGCATTCGATGTTGACAACAGCGAAGAGGAAACGCAGGGCGAAGAAAAGATCAAGGACGAGATCAACGAGAAATTGCTTGCCGCGATAGCGAAAATGTCGCCGAAGAAGTTCGAGGCGTTTTCAAGAGCGTTGCTGACAAAGATGGGGGTCGAGTTCACAGAGAAAGGTGTTCAGGTCAGCAATGACGGCGGAATAGACGGATATGGTTACCATATCGATAGGAGTGATTTCCGGACGACGCGTGTGGTGATACAATGCAAGCGATATAATGCTGGACCAGTCCGTGAACCGCAGATCAACGAGTTCTTGGGGGCGATGAACAAGTATCAAGCCGACTACGGCGTATTCATCACCAACGGAAGGTTCACGACTGCGGCGCGGACAGCTGCAAAAGAAGGCTCGCCTATTACGTTGATAGACGGCAACGAACTTGTGAAACTGGTCATACGATACCAGCTTTATCTCAAGCCTGTTCAGACTTACGTGCTGGATGAGTTCTATGATTCGGAAGGGTGAAATTATCACAAGGGACTTGTCTTATGGCTGTTGCGAAAGGGGGCGTAAGATGCGCCTTGGTTTTGTTGGCGGTTTTTTACCGCGTTGAACCTGTTTGCTGAAGGAGAGTCGAAGATGCCAACGCTAAATTGGATGGGAAGGGAAAAAGCGACGAAGTCCGTCAAGGAGGTCGTCATGAAGATTCTACGCGAGGACAAGGCGCTGTCGTATTGTTCGGGCGACAATGTTCTTGTGCATGGCGATAATCTGGAGGCGCTGGAAGCGGGCTGCAATCTGCGGCGTAGGTAGCGACGAGGTGCGCAAGGGTGTCCGTGCTATCATGCTTATGAAGTCGATAGAGGAATCGAAGAACGCGGCAAAGAATGTTCTGAAACGCGGACAATGGCCAATGTTCTTTTTCAGCAAAAAAGGCATGGGTGGAATTGCGCGAAAGACTTATCTTTCCGCAGTCGGCGACGTGCCACCAACGAATCTGTTTGAATACAAGGATGTCGGTCATACGGACGAGGCGAAGAAGGAAGTCCTTAAGGTGTTTGACGGGCAGTCACCGTTTGCCACGCCGAAGCCAGAGCGTTTGATTAAGCGTGTGTTGGAGATTGCGACGGACGAGGGCGACTTGGTTCTTGATTCGTTCTTGGGAAGCGGAACGACGGCGGCAGTTGCGCACAAGATGGGACGGCGGTGGATTGGCATTGAGATGGGCGAACACGCCAAGACGCATTGTGCAGTCAGGTTGAAGAAAGTCGTGGACGGCGAGCAGGGAGGAATCTCCAAGGCGGTCAAGTGGAACGGCGGTGGCGGGCTTCGCTACTACGAGCTTGGCGGGGCGCTGCTGGACGAGAAAGGGCAGCTTTCCGAGTCGATACCATACGATGTTCTTGCGGCACATATCTGGTGGCAGGAGACGGGGCGGGGATGGAATGTTCCCAATGTGAAAATGTTGCCAGTTGCCAATGCCAGTTCCCAATTGGGAAATGGCAACATTGGTATTGGCAACACTTCCACAATGGCAACATTAGGCAAATCCACGGTGCTTGGCGTACATGGGGGAACGGCGTATGTGCTTCTGTACAACGGCATCCTCAAGGACAGAAGCGTGAATGGGGGCAATGTGCTGACGCGCAAGACGTTGGAGGTGATACAGGCGGATTTGGCGGCGGCTCGCGTGGACGCTCGCCCTCCCGAATGTGAGAAAATTGTCGTCTATGGCGAGGCGTGTCGTTTGATGGCTTCGACATTGGAAGCGTTGAAGATCGAGTTCCGCCAGACGCCATACGATTTGGTGACGAGGAGGTGAAGGGAATGACCGATTTTGACAAGTACTACGAAGCTGAAGAGCCGGGGCGCCGCGAACGTGCGTACGGCTGGGCGACGGCCATCGGCCTTCAGGATGTCGATGGGCTCAAGCCGTCGCACTACCTCATCGAGACCGCGAAACGAAACATCGAGGGCGAGATTTCCGCCGATGAAGCCCGTCGGCTTGTCGATGAGTATTACGAAGTCAGGGGCGAACACGACATTCCCGAAGATACGGTCGAGGCAGACAAGGTTTCCGCGAGAATCAACCAGCTCATCCGTTCTCCGTCCTTCCGTCTCGTCCCGGAGTTCTACATTGCCCTGCACGGTCAAATTTTCGAGGGCGTATTCCCGCATGCCGGCAGCATTCGCACCGTCAATATCTCAAAGCGCGAATGGGTCCTCAACGGCGACACGGTCGATTACGAAATCGAATCCGAGATTGAAAAAACGCTGGCATACGATTTTGCCCAGAATGACGTAATAAATGGCGTAATAAACAAGCCCGATGTCGGGATAAATGTCGGGATAAAACATGTTGACGACGTAATAAACCGACAGGATGACGTAATAAATGGCGTAATAAAATTTACAGAGAGAGAGAGGAACTCGCCGTAAAAGCATTTATTCGAGATCCCAAACTATCAGCTATGAAATTAGCCGACCTGATAGGCGTAAAGCATCGTCAAGCACAGCGTATCATCGCGTCGCTTAAGGAAAAGGCCGGGCTTCGCCGCGAGGGAGCCCGGAAGAATGGGCGTTGGGTATTCGGAGGGTAATGCCATGAGCATGACATTAACGAGATATCAAAACAACACGCTGGCCGCAGTCAAGGCGTATTTCGAGAGGTGCGCGTTCGAGTCGCCGGAGGCCGCCTACAAGACGGTGACGGCGCAAGGCGTACCAGCAGACCTTCTGTCTTGGCGGTGATTACAGGCTTTCTTTGGATATGCCCGGCGGGTTTGTGCTCGACGAAAACATATATGCGGGTAATGCTGATGTTTACAACGGAAGTTGGCGGTTTAAAAAGCACTATTTGGGGACTTATGCTATACCGAAGTTTGACGGCAAGAAGCCATTTGGCGAGGGAGAGGAATTTGAATGTGCAAAGCTGATTGATTCGTCGGCAAAAGTTCTTTATTGGCTCAGGAACAAGGATTCCGATTCGGCTTCGTTTCGCTTGCCAATGGGTGGCAGGACGGAGTGGTTCTATCCAGACTTTATTGGAGAACTTGTTGACGGTCGACTTTTTGTTTTGGAATACAAGGGAGAACTTACAGGGCAGTCTGCCGATACGATCGAAAAGAAGGCCATCGGGAAACTCTGGGCCGCGCAAGACAGTTCCCGATATGTTTATGCCACGATATACGGTTCCGCGCCAAGTGGCTTGACCGTGGCGCAACAGATAGAAGAGGCCTTCAAGAATCGAGGTGAAATGTAGACAGCTGGCAATAGTGGATACGAGAGAGGCAAGACCTCGTTGATGGAGCAGAAATGGTAGAGTAGAGACGATGGCGATGCCGCAGAGAGACGACACGATAGAGGCGTTTTATCTCCAGGGTCGTGTTTTATTCATAAAATCGGCGGTGTTTGGTATAATTCTCTGTAAGAAACAAAGTATAAAAGAAAAGCCTTTTTATGGTTTTAGATAAACCGGATATGACTGAAGAAGACGTCAAGTTGCAGTATATCACGCCTGCAATTCTGGCGAAGTGGGATTGTGGCCATGTTACGATGGAAACCAAAAACTCGGAGGCACAATATGAGTGATGAGCTTTCCGAGTATCTGCGGGCGAAGGAGCCCGGGAAAGCGGAACTTGCCGGACTCTGGCGGGCGGCGATCGGGCTCCAGAAAGTCGATGGCCTTACGCCTTCGGCCTATCTCGTTGAAACCGCGCGGCGCAATATCGAAGGCGAAATCACCATCGCCGAGGCGGGGAAAATTATCTGGGATTATTACAAGTCGAAAACCGTTCGCGCGGAGGCCGCGAAGACGCGCACCGATGAGGCGGACATCGTTTCGCAGCGCATCACGGGAATACTCGCCGAGCCGACGTTCTCGTTCTCGCCTGCGTCGTATGTCTCTATCCACAGGAAGCTGTTTGCCGGCGTCTACAAGCACGCAGGAAAGATTCGCGATTACAACATCACGAAGAGCGAGTGGGTGCTGAAGAAGGATACCGTTCGCTATGAAAGCGCGGATGTAATTGCCGCGACGCTTGAATACGAGTTCGAGCGCGAGCGCAGGTTCAACTACAAGGGGCTTTCTCCGCAGGAAACCATCGCGCATTTTTCGCGGTTCATCGCTGATGTCTGGCAGATACACGCGTTTGGCGAGGGCAACACGCGCACCACGGCCATTTTCGCGGCCAAGTATCTGCGGACGCTTGGCTATACCGTGGAGAACGACATATTTGCGGATAACTCCTTCTATTTTCGGAATGCGCTTGTAAGGGCGAACTATACCAATGTTCCAAAGGGAATTCATCCGACGCTTGTCTATCTTGAACGGTTCTTCGCCAATCTGCTGCTCGGCGAGAACAACGAGTTGAAAAGCAGGTATCTTCTTGTTGGGCTCCACGAAGAGCCGAGGTCACTTGCTCCTTCGGAAAGGGAACAAGTAGGGGAACAAGTAAGGGAACAAGTAAACATGGAGGTTCCGAAGGGCGTTGCACGACTCCTGAAGGTGCTCAAGGGCGAAATGTCGGTATTGGATATGATGGTGGCGCTCAAGCTTGGCGGACGGCGTAACTTCCTCGAGAAATATCTTACGCCGTCAATCGAACTCGGCCTTGTCGAGATGACGCAGCCCAATTCGCCGCGCTCGCCCACGCAGAAGTACCGGCTCACCGCAAAGGGGCAGCGTTCTACGCGCGGAGAGCAGTTGGTATAATATTCGTATATCAAATGATAAAATCATGACAAGCGCAATGACAAAAACCGCATTCAATCAGACATTCTGGAATGGCACGTTCCGGAAGAGGTACTGTCGGTTTGTTTTGGTATAATATTGTTCAGAAAGCGAATGACAAATGAAAGTTAAAACGGCAGATGGCATCCTCGCGCGCGATGTTTTGGAATGGCACGTTCCGGAAGAAGTGCTTGCTGTCCTGCTGAAGGATCGCTCGACGGGGCGTAATCTCATCTGGGCAACGGACGACTATACCGCGCTTGGTAAGGGCTTTGGCGCGAACGATGAGATGCAGATCGAGCAGATTGCGGACAAGGACCATCCAGTGATTCGTCCTCGCGTGGACAAGAATGCGGAAGAGCAACGGCAGCGCTCTGTCGAGCGCGCGGAAGTGTTCACGCCGTCATGGATATGCAACAAGCAGAACAATCTTGTGGATGCCGCCTGGTTTGGATGGAAGAAACGCGATTCAAGTCCGTTCAACACCGAAATCGCCAAGTTTGATTCTGAAGCCGAATTCGGCTGGAAATCAACTTGCGGCAAGCATATAAAATTCCCCAAAGGTAAGACCTGGCAGGAATATGTCAAGGCTCCGCGTCTGGAGGTGTCGTGCGGGGAGGCTCCGTATCTTGCAAGTAGATATGACACGGTAAGCGGCAGGATTATTCCCGTAGGCGAACGCATCGGGTTGCTGGATCGCAAGCTACGCGTGATTACGGAGAATATCGGCATGGGTGATATACAGGACTGGCTGTATTACGCCAAACGTGCGGTACAAAGCATTTATGGCTTCGACTGGCAAGGTGACAATGTTCTTCTCGCGCGTGAGAATGTGCTGTTTACGGTCGTCGAAAGCTTCAATGCGGATTTCTTCGGGGAGGAGAGTTCGGGGTTGAATTGGACGACGAAGTCATTGCTGGAGTTTGCCGAAATCATCAGCTGGAACATCTGGCAGATGGATGGAATCAAGTATGTCGTGCCGATGAGCTGCAAGCCGAAGGTGACGAAAGAAACGCTTCTTGACGGAACTGTTGAAACACATGTTGAAGAGTGTCCCGGTTGCAGCAAGAAGGGAAATCGTCAGCACTTTGGCACGTATTGCAAGGTCATGGACTGGAATGTAGGCGAGCCGATCGAATTCAGGGCGATTGCAGAAAACGGAGGTGGGCATGGCAAATAGAATCATAAAGAAAACCGCGTCTGTCGAGGTTGTCGAAAGCGTGGAGCAAGAACTTTATGAGAACGTTCGAGCCTACATATCTGCGGCGCGTGCGAAGGTCTATACTGTAGCTAATGCGGAGATGGTAAAGGCATACTGGAACGTCGGACGCGAAATTGTCGAAAAACAGGGTGGCGCAGATCACGCGAAGTATGGGGATGGGCTGATCAAGAGCCTGTCAGTGAGGCTGACTGCCGAATTCGGGCCTGGCTATACGGGGACGAATTTGCGTTATATGCGCCTTGTGTATCTCGCATTTCCGAATTGTCACACGCTGTGTGACAAATTGAGTTGGTCGCACTACCGCCTGTTGGCAGCAGTGGATAAAATTGAGGCGCGTGATTTTTATCTGTCAGAGGCTGTGAATTGCAAGTGGAGCGTTCGAGATTTGCAAAGGCAGATTGAGACGCAGTTTTACCAGCGACTGATTGCAAATAATGTCGATTTGTCTTCAGCGGGGAAGTTGGTCAAGCGAGGGAAGATGGATGCGCGAGATATCGTCCGCAGCCCTGCAATTCTGGAATTTGCCGGTATTTCCCCAGCGGAGTACAAGGAAAAGGATCTTCAAACAGGGCTTGTCAAGCACCTTAGCAAGTTCATGCTGGAGCTGGGGCGTGGTTTTGCACTTGTGCGTGAGCAGTGTCCCATACAGATCGGGAACGAGACCTATCATTGTGATCTCCTGTTTTATAACTTTATTGCCCGGTGCTTTGTGTTGATTGACCTTAAAGTGGGGAAGGTGACACCGCAGGACATCGGGCAGATGCAACTCTACAAGCATTACTACGAACGCGAAATGATGAATCCCGGCGACAATCCGCCGATAGGAATTGTTCTTGGCTCCGACAGAGATGAGGCGGTCATCCGCTATACTCTCAACGAACACGAGCGCAATCTTTTTGCGGTAAAGTACCATCTTGATTTACCGACGGTCGAGGAGCTCCAAATGGAACTTATGCGCGAACGTGCCGCCATTGAGGAGGCTATGGCGCTTCGCGCCCTGCCGCCGCCAGAGCCGAAAAAGAAGTCCGCACCTCGCAAGACCTCCAAGGGGAGAAAACGATGACATATCGCCAGCCAGACATTTCTGCGCTTGAAAGGCAGACGTTTGTCGAGACGTTCAAGTACAAGCTGATCTATGTCTATGCCATAGACGACAAGAAGCATGAAGGCTATCTCAAGGTTGGCGATACGGATGTCGTTTCGTCGCTTGCGCCCGACCAACTTGCGCCGAACTGCAAGGCATTGAACGACGCGGCCCGTGCGCGCATCGACCAGCAGACTCAGACTGCCGGCGTCGAATACCAGCTGCTGTACACTGAGCTCGCCGTCCGCTACCGATCCCTTGGCGACGGAACAAAGATGCTTGAACACTTCACCGACAAGAAGGTTCATGCCGTCCTGAAGAATTCCGGTCTGCCGCACAAGTTCATCGGCACGACGAAGGGCCGCGAGTGGTTTGGTGCAGACCTGAAAACCGTCAAGGCCGCAATTGCGGCGGTCAAGGACTGCCGATCCGTTATTGCGGGCGGTGAGCTGGAGCCGGAAGACCCCATTGAATTCCGCGAAGAGCAGGTCGCCGCCGTGGAAAAGACGCTGACCTGCTTCAAGAAGAAGGGCGAAATGCTGTGGGACGCGAAGATGCGCTTCGGCAAGACGCTGACCGCGCTTCAGGTCGTCCGCGAGGCGAAGGGCAAGTTCCGCCGCGTCATCATCGTCACGCACCGCCCGGTGGTGGGCAGCGGCTGGCAGGAGGATTTCAACAAGCTCTTCAAGAAGGTGGACGGCTATACGTTCTACCGCAAGAGCTCTCTTGGCGGCGGGGCGTACGAGTTCAACGGCAAGGTGGAGGCGCGGAACGACCGCGAACTCGCCAGCCTCGACGAATCGGGCAAGCGTTTCATCTACTTCGCGTCCATCCAGGACTTGCGCGGCTCGCAGGTCGTGAACGGCAAGTACGACAAGAACCGCGGCGTATTCAACATGGATTGGGACCTCGTGATCGTCGACGAGGCGCACGAGGGGACTCAGACCGACCTTGGCAAGGAAGTCCGCGAGCATCTCGTCAAGAAGCATACGAAAGTCCTCTCGCTTTCCGGCACGCCGTTCAACATCCTCTCGCAGTACGACGAGGATTCGGTTTTTGTCTGGGACTACGTGATGGAGCAGAAGCGGAAGGAGACGTGGGACGAAGAACATCCTGACGAACCCAATCCCTACGCCGCCCTGCCGCGACTCAATCTCTACACGTACGACCTCGGCGCGGAACTTGACGGATTCTCGGAAGAAGACCTTGAAGGCAAGGCGTTCAACTTCCGCGAGTTCTTCCGCACCTGGACCGGCAACAAGGAAATCGACCATCATCCCGTCCCGCGAGATGCCAAGGTCGGCGACTTCGTGCATGAGGACGATGTGCGGCGCTTCCTCGACCTGATTTCCGGCGACAGCCCGAAAAGCCGCTATCCGTTCGCCACGCAGGAACACCGTGACCTCTTCCGCCATACGCTCTGGATGGTGCCCGGCGTCGCGTCGGCCAAGGCGCTTTCCGCCCTGCTGGGATTGCAGGAGGCGGAAGCCTCCGCGGCGCTGATGCAGGCCGCATCCCTGATGGAGAGCATGACCGTGCGCGCGCCAGCGCGCACGCTCGTATTAGTCAAGGTGTCGTGTAATACTCTTTGCCACCAAAACTATGCAAAAATAAACAAAAATGATATAATGAAAGTAAAGGACGGTACAATTATGAAAAAGAAAGGAACGAAGAATATAACGTATACGCAACGGTTGCAAATTGAGGCATGTGTGATAGCAAAGTTACATAAACGCGTAATCGCGCAAAAAGTCGGCTTGTGTTTGTCGGCAGTCTATAAGGAAATTAAACGTGGTGAATATGAACATAAGGTTGTTTACGTAGACCATTGGGGTGATAAACGTATACGATATGAAACACGTTATAGTGCAAATATAGCGGAAGAAAAATATCGAATCGCGCAAACGTCAAAAGGCGCACCGTTAAAGATTGGCAACGATTATGATTTTGTGCGTTACGTAGAGAAACGAGTATTGAAAGACAAACTATCCCCTTGTGCTGTTTTAGGGGAAATCAATCGAAACAATATGTTTCGTACGCGGATAAGTAAAACGACAATGTATCGGTATGTCGAGAACGGTATATTTATGAATATATCCTTGCAAGACTTACCTATGTACAAAGCAAAGAAACGTTATCGCCGTACGGTAGCGAAACGCGCTCCGCGTGGTGTGAGCATTGAGAAACGCCCTGCGGAAATTGGAGAACGTTATACGTTCGGTCATTGGGAAATGGACTGTGTTTGTGGGAAAGGACGTGCCGTATGGCTTGTTCTCTCCGAGCGATTAACGCGTAAGGAAATTATCATGCCTATGCCCAATCAACGTGCGGAAAGTGTTGTACATTGTTTGAACGTTATTGAAAGGCGGTATGGTTCTGCCTTTAAGAAAGTATTTAAGACAATTACAGTTGATAATGGTTCAGAGTTTTCCGATTTTAAGGGGCTTGAAAAATCAAGCTATGGTAAAAATTCGCAACGTACACAAGTTTTTTATTGTCATCCATATACGTCGTGTGAACGTGGTACAAACGAACGGTTAAACCGTGAGATACGAAGATTAG
>SUVZ01000392.1 GCA_015061765.1 Lentisphaerota bacterium | reverse complement strand
GTTGGGCTTCTGCGCGTCGGTCACCCTCCGCACAGCCAACCTTCCTAACGGCATGTCGTTTTCGTTGCCGTACAGCTTCCTTTCATTCTGTCAGCTCTGACGAGCTTTGCTTGGCGCACCATGATTACGCACTCCATTCGTCAGTTGCGACTTTGCCATAGTCAAGGCCAAACTCCGCAAGATTGACCCGCAGATCGAACTTGTCCCGGGAAAACGGCTTCATCAGAGAATCGGCCTCCGCCAAACCGGTCGTTTCGGCTTTAGGGTCCCACGAGAGCTTAAAGCCATCCTTCCTGCCCCGTCCAAGAGCCATGCACATCTGCCCCAAAGAACAGCTGCTCGTTGAACGGTGTCCGCCTTCCGCCGTAGTGACGGTCCGGCTCGGGTCACTGGCACGGACGGCCTCCAGCCAATTGCGCACATGGCTGCAAACCACGACCCGGTTGTTGGCAGGAAGAACAAGATTCGGCAGGAGCGAACTCTTAGAGGCCGCCATTGCCGGCAGACGCTTCGGATCAACCGGCGCATCCGGGTCAGAGGCAGTGACCTTGCCCTTACCACGGGTGCAGAACAGCCAATCGCCGTTCTCTCCCACAAACTTGATCCCGTTCTGATAACGGTCATGGACATGCATTTCCGTCGAACCATACATGTAATGGAGATCGTATGAAGTATGAACATTCCAAAGTTTATCCCCGGACTGATCCATCCATGAACATGTTCCCTCGACACTGTCAGGCCCGGAAAACTGCCGCCCGAGCCCCCACTGCGCTATGTCAATGTGGTGGGCGCCCCAGTTCGTGATCATTCCCCAACCATAAGGCGCAAGCTGGATCCATCCGGGACGACTGCCGATCTTCGCGACATCCTGCGCATGACACCGTGTTTCATTGTACGGGACATCGCCGTCCGTCGGACCGAGCCATGTTTGATAATCGAATCCTTCAGGAACAGGCTGCGCAGTACGGCATCCACCGGCCCTGTCCCGCCCAATGCCGACCTCCACTCGCACAATCCGCCCGAGCCGACCCTCCTGAACCGCCCGACACACCGCGTCAAACTGTCCCCAGCTGCGCTGCTGCGACCCTACCTGAACGACGGTGTTGTATTTCTTGGCGAGATTCGCCAGAATGCGGCCTTCCCCGATAGTCTGCGTGAATGGTTTCTGCAGCCACAGCGCCTTGCCTGAGCAAATGACCGTAACGGCAACCAATGCATGCCAGAAATCCGGCAGACACACCATCACCGCGTCTATATCCTTGCGCGCACACAGGACTTTATAGTCTGAACAGGCATCGACGACCGTCTTGACTCCGAGCTTGGCATATTCGGCTTCTATCGTGTTTTTGCCGTGCCGCAGACGCCTTGCGTCAAGGTCGCAGATTGCCACGATCTCCGCGATATCCGCATTCTTGATGAGATTCGGAATCTCAAAGGAAGTGGCTATGCGCCCACATCCGACAATACCTACGCGCACCTTCTCGTTCGCAGCGAATTTGCGCACAAGCGCACTGGCTCGTCCGGAGAACACAAACGGCGCCGAAAAGGCGGAAGACAAAAGAAGGAAGTCTCGACGGTTCAATCTCATAATGCATTGTTCCTTGTTATTGCCATGTTTGGAAATCTACCGGATTCTTGACGGCGGACTCTTTTTTATCCAACTGAACGGAGTCGGACACGGCCATTGGGGAACTGGACGGGCTATCGCCGTCCGTACCCCCGCCTTGCAGGGATCCAAAGGACGAATACCCATCTCAAACGCAGGGGAAGCCGCCTTCATTTCAACCTCTCCCTGCCAGACGTCTCCGGCAAAAAGCGGGTCGGCGGCAAGGCTGCCGACATCGCGCCCAAGTGACTTCCATTCGTCAAAAGACAGTTTGCCAAACTTAAACTCGCCCTCACCGACACACCAATAGAGATTTGAAGCCGTCTGACACCCCGCTTCAAACGGAGGCGGAGTCCAATTCTTGATTTTTTTCTTAACGGAAGAAAACGGCGGGCGTTTGTCCATGCAGCCGCCCTTCTTCCAAACGCAAATATTGTGGTGCAGACTGACCGTATTCCCCTTGGTCATCGGATGCGGACGGAAGCTGTACTGCATCGATTCGGAGTTGATGAATACATTGTTGAACACTTCATTGTCCTCTCCATGATTCTGATGATAGCTCCGCCTTGTATTCATGATGACATTGTTGTACACCTTCAGTTCCGATGAACCTTCATCGGCATAGACGCCGTTTCCGCCGTATTCGCCAGTGAGGATGTCATGCAGGAAATTGTCATGCACGGTCGTTCCCGGCGCCCGTCCAAGCAGATAGACAAGCCCCATATCGGACAGCACCCCCTGTCCGATGTCATGGACATGGTTGAATGCTATCTCGTTATGGTGCGCCTGAGAGGGCTTGCTGTCCCAATTCCAGCCGACGGAAATGCCCGTGTAGTAGAGATGGTCGATCTCATTGTGCACAATCCTGTTGTGAGAACTCCGCCCAATCAGAATACCAACTGCGGCAGGAACGATCCGACCGCCTTCGGTGATCCGGCAGTCCTCGATCGCAATCTCCCCGCGTCCATCGGGCGGCTCCTTTCCAAAAGGTCCGATCGTCACTCCGCCGCCGCCGAGATCGCGCATGACGCATCCTTTCACCGCGCACGCACGGGAGCGTCTTCCAAAGTCAAGCGCGTAGCCGCCGACATGATAGAATCCGCACCGCTCGAATGTGATATGCTCCGAATCGACCACCTGTACCGATGGAGGAAGATTGAATGCCGCCTGTATCGCATAACATCCTTCCCGGGGCGTAACACGTGACTGATGAGCGAATATCACATCCCTGAATATGACGTGTCTAGCATTCGTCACGCAGACGACTTTATCGAGATACGGCGCCACCACCTCCGCAGTATGCGGATTCTCTCCCGGACACGGCATATACGAAAGCACTCCGCTGGGCCGGTCCAAATACCATTCCCCTGGGCGACCAAAGGCCTCCTTTACGTTCTCAAGCCGATATCGTCTTTTCTTGAAGTTGTTCTGACGCACGTTGACCGCCCGAGGAACGGGGAATGTCACAAGTCCACGCTTTTCGTCAATCGCATCAATATACATCCTCGTGACGCTCCAGTTGTGGAACGCCTGAATCTCGATATCGCCGCGATTCGCCCATGAAGATTTGACGTCGCCGGGCGTCACCCACAAGCCTCCCACGGATTTCGCATCTTCGCAGGCGTTGCTAAGCGATGTAAGGAAGCCTTCATGGGGAATTGCCGGACGGAAGCGCCGCTTTCCATTGACAAACAGCTGCACGAAATTCCATTCGCCGGCCTTGACCTCCGGCAATGTGACGCGCCAAACGCCATCCGGTCCGACTTTCCATCCGGTGATCCTGCGACCACCGGACAATATCGCCGGCCGCTCAGGATCTGCACTGCGGATGATCAACGGCGACTTCTCCGTTCCGACTTCCGAAACAAGATAGGTGGTCTTCAGACAATTCATTCCGGGCGGCAAGACGATCTCCCTTGACGCACCTGATGTCTCAGCCAGCATCGCCGCCGAGCACAGCATCAGAACATACTTAAGCGATTCTTTACGCAAAAAGACCGATTCCATGACTTCTCCTCTTCATTGACTCAATCGCTATCTGATGACAAGCTTGAGCCCGTTCTCCTTGAATTCAAGCGCAAATGTGCAGGTTTCGGATTCTTCGTCAACAATTTCAACCGGACAATTGAGGAAACCTTTGCAGACCCTCGGCAATGTCGGCATCATTTCCCTCACCGCAGCAACGATGGCCGAATCGTTCTTGACCGTCAGCAGACCAAGGCGTGATGTCGGCGGAATCTCTCCGGCTGACACATCCACGGAAATCGGAAGTTTGCTCACCCCGCCCGCAAGGGCGAATGGTGTATCCGCCTTGACGTTGCGGATGCCCCAGCGCATCAGTTCTTCATCTTCCGGATTTGTTTTCAGCACCAGCTTCGTGCCTTCTGAGAACAG
>SUVZ01000391.1 GCA_015061765.1 Lentisphaerota bacterium | reverse complement strand
TCTTGCGCGGCATCGTCGCGATATCCGCTTCGACCGGATGTCCGAGACCTTCACGGTGACGGACTGTGCGACGAGCGTGGACGGCAACGAGCATGAATATACGCTTCTTTTTCACCTTGATACGACTAACGTCGCCATTTCGGCGGATGGACGCAGTCTGAACGCGACATACGGCGCCGGACGGAAATGGGCGCTTGAGATGATGTTTGACGGTGACGCCAGACTTTCGGTGTCGAAGGCGACGGGGCGCAAGACGCCTTCTCTGGCCGGGTGGTTTGTCGGGCGCAACGATCTTACCGTACATCCCGCGACGACGGTGTTCGTCACCGCGCCGAGCGGAAAAGAACGGACGTTTACGACAAAACTAAGGCCCTATGCGTCAGTCGCCGCTTGTACGTCTTCAACCCAAACCCCTAACAACCCTAACCCCTAACACCCCAACCATTATGATTACATACGATCTTTCAGGAAAGACGGCACTCGTCACAGGTTCCAACCGCGGTATCGGCAAGGCTATGGCCGATGCGCTTGAAGAGGCCGGCGCAAAGGTCATCCGCACCAGTTCCGCGGAATGCGATCTTACCGACCGCGCGGCGGTCTATGCCTTCATCGAGAAGGTGAAGAAGGAACATCAGATCGACATTCTCGTGAACAACGCAGGTACGATTCTCCGCACTCCCGCGGCGGAGCATCCGGATGAATACTGGGACAAGGTCATGAACGTGAACATCAATTCGCAGTTCATCCTCGCCCGCGAGTTCGGCAAGGACATGGTCAAGCGCGGATACGGCAAGATCGTGTTCACCGCTTCGCTCCTCACGTTCCAAGGCGGCATTACGGTTCCTGGCTATGCGGCGTCGAAGGGCGCCGTCGGGCAGCTCACCAAGGCGCTCGCGAACGAATGGTCCTCCAAGGGAGTGAACGTGAACGCCATCGCCCCCGGCTACATTGCGACCGACAACACCGCCGCACTCCGTGCGGATCCGGTGCGTTCGCGCCAGATTCTCGAACGCATTCCGGCAGGACGCTGGGGGGAAGCCACCGACATCGCAGGCGCGTGCGTGTTCCTCTGTTCGCCCGCCGCGGCGTATGTCCACGGGGCGATTATCCCCGTCGACGGCGGCTGGCTCGCCAGATGATGCGCTTGCTCCAGACACCCTGTCTGCGAAAAGATCTGCCTGTGGTCGTATGTGCGTATCCAGGATGGTCGATTACGTCATTTGCCTGAATCCCATCACCGATATGGCGACTCAATATTGGTTCCCGTTTCCCTTTTGAGGGGATACAGGATTGACAAATGGAATCAGCTCATGATACCTTATTCGCGTCCGTCACTCCGCTTCGGACGCAGAGAAGATGTTCATGTCAGAGAAAAAGTATGAGTGAGATTCATGGCAAATTAAATCGGCTCAGAGAGCTGCTGAGGGAATATGGCAGCGTTGCCGTGGCGTTTTCCGGTGGGGTGGATTCCACGTTTCTTCTTAAGATTGCTCATGACGTTCTGGGGGAGAGGTGCATCGCCGTTACCGTGCGGTCGTGCATATTCCCAGAACGGGAGTTTGCCGAGGCGGCGGCGTTCTGCAGAAAAGAGGATGTGAGGCAGTTGATGGTGGAAGGCGGTGAACTGTCCATTGAAGGTTTTGCCGCGAACTTGCCGGATCGGTGCTACATCTGCAAACTCGGGCTGTTCAGGATGATGCTGCAGTCCGCCGCCGCAGAAGGAATGACTGTCGTCTGTGAAGGCAGCAACGTCGATGACCTGGGCGACTACCGTCCGGGGCTCAAGGCCGTTGCCGAGTTGGGCATACAGAGTCCGCTCCGTGTCTGTGGTTTCACGAAACGCGAGATACGAGCACTTTCGCTTGAGATGGGGCTCCCCACGGCAGACAAGCCTTCGTTTGCGTGTCTGGCCTCGCGGTTTCCGTATGGCGAGAGGATTACGCCCGAAAGGCTCGGCATGGTCGAGAGAGCCGAGGATTATCTGCGAGACGCTGGTTTCCGTCAGGTGCGGGTGCGCATACATGGAGACATCGCCCGCATCGAGGTCGAGCCGGATTCGCTTGCATCCGCGCTGGAGAATCGGGAGAAGATAGTCTCCGCCCTGAAAGGGCTGGGGTTCGTGTATGTCGCCTTGGACCTTCAGGGATACCGCACCGGAAGTCTGAACGAACGGATTGCCGCCAAAGTCTAGACCAGTTCCGCAAGGATCGTGTCGCACACTTCCGTTCCGCGAGGCGTGAGTCGGTATGTTGTCGCGGTGCTGTCGGTGCGTGATGCGGTGAGCAGCCCCTCTTCAGTGAAGCGGCCGAGCGTTTCGTTCCATTCGTCGACACGCGGCGCAAGTTCCGGGAAGTCGGCTGCTGCGGACTCTGGCGAGAATCCCTCCTTGAGAAGTCGCAGACGGAATATCGTCCGCGAAACGGCGTTCCCCTCGCGACTGCAGGCGCCTTCCCCTATGCCGGTGTAGTCTTCTCCCCTCCAGACGGCAAGATTGTGTCGGCACTCCTTTCCCGGTTTTGAGAAACTTGAGATTTCGTAGCGTTCAAGACCGGCACTTCCAAGGATTCGTTCTGCCTCTGCGAGTTCGGAGAGTGCGATATCGTCGGACGGCAGCGATATCCTTCCTTCATCTACATCGCGGGCAAGACGCGTCCCCGGCTCCAATATGAGCGTATAGACGCTGCAGTGGTCTGGTGAGAGAGAAGCGGCGGCGTCCAGTGTGCGCGACCAGGCTCCGGAGGGTGCGGTGCCCATGCCGCATTCCGGCCATCCGCAGATGAGGTCGATGCCGGCATTGTCAAACCCGGCATCCCGGATCATGCGCCACGCGTTTCGTGCCTGATCTGCGCAGTGGAGACGTCCCATGGATCTCAGCACACTGTCGTCGAAACTCTGCACGCCCATTGAAATGCGGTTCACGCCGCCGCTGAGGAGTTTCGACAGAAGACCGGGCGATACGTCGAGCGGATTCAGCTCCACCGTGAATTCGAACTGTCCGGATTTCATCTGCCTTCCGACTGTATCCAGAACCGGGGAAAGGTCGCACAGGGCGGGAGTGCCGCCGCCGAAGTATAGCGTCGAGAGCGGTTTGCCGCCGCAGTTTCTGAAATGCCTGTCGAGGTCTGCGGCGAGACGCTTTACGTATGCGCGCCGTTCGGACTCCGGTTCGCCTGCGCGGGAATGCAATGCGCAGTACGCGCATTTGCTGCGGCAGAACGGAAAATGCAGATAGAGGTTCACTCGGCGGGAGCGGGAGGCTGTTCCGTATGAGGCCCGGCCTCGGTTTCCTGTATGGAGGCATTCTGCGGCGCAGCGGGGGCTTCTTCAGACTCCTTGGCTTGAGACACTTCGCCAAGGGTCTTTGTTCCGGAGAGAAGGGCAACGACCTCTGTCTGCACGTCGCCGAGATTTTCGAGCCTGATGCGCGGATCGAGTACAATGAACGATTCGCCCGTACGGCGGTGTTCGTAGATGCGAATGATGGTGCGGTCAGGCTGTTCCTTGGCGTCGCGTTCGACTAGGATCTTTGAACGTTCGAGCATGACGGCAAGCACGTACACGACGTTCTTCATTGCCGGATCGTCGAGGGAGATCAGGTGGCGGAGGAGTTCGTCCGCTGTTTCTTTCTTGAGCGTCTCCTTCCTGTCTGGCGGAGGCGGGGCGGCATACACGCCCTCCCAGGAACTGAACGGCTCCCAGTCGCGCGGAGAGGTCTTCCAGCATTCAGGGTGGCAGTCCAGACGTTCGTAACCGTCCGGCAGTTCGTGAAGCACGCTCACCACCGGAGCCTTGTCCACCAACGGCTTCTCGCAGATCGAGCACACGTGTCCGCGGCTCCTGATGTTCCATTCCTGTGACATGAGCGCTATTATACCACAAAGGGCAACAATCAAGTCATTCCATTTTGTTGGGTCGCCGGACAAAGTAAATGCAACTATGGGCAGGTTAAATGCAAGGTAGGTTATTGATTTGCATTTAGTTTGCCTTGTTGCATTTAACTTATGCCAAAAATCCGTTGATTTGCG